>NZ_JBWKUK010000005.1:0-3793 GCF_059420805.1 Erwinia sp. GW821-FHT03D09 | reverse complement strand
GCAGAGATTTTTCGCGGTGAGATCCGTGAACGGGGCGACCGTTACGGGCAGATCGCCGGGTCGCCGTAAACCCCTCCCTGGGGGCTTGGCTGCCGCATCCTTGCGGCAGACACCCGGCTAACCTGTCCCGTAACGGTTTTCCTTTCAATTCATTGCGTTGCTGCCAGAAGAAATCCGTTCTTCAAGCAGCAACTCAGAAACATTCAGGCAATCGGGTGCATCCGGAAAAGCGGACCGTCCGAGCACAGGGAAGTGCGAGGCCGAGCGTACAGGGATGTGGCAGCGGGTCCGCGTTCCGGATGCACCCGATACGCCAGACACCAAACATGCAGCGCCAAAATGTTGCCAGAGGATAATCGCTAATCTGATGGTGCAGAGATTTTTCGCGGTGAGATCCGTGAACGGGGCGACCGTTACGGGCAGATCGCCGGGTCGCCGTAAACCCCTCCTTGGGGGCTTGGCTGCCGCATCCTTGCGGCAGACACCCGGCTAACCTGTCCCGTAACGGTTTCCCTTTCAGATCTTTGCGTTGCTGCCGGATGCAATCAGTTTTTCAGGCAGCAACTCAGAAACATTCAGGCAATCGGGTGCATCCGGAAAAGCGGACCGTCCGAGCACAGGGAAGTGCGAGGCCGAGCGTACAGGGATGTGGCAGCGGGTCCGCGTTCCGGATGCACCCGATACGCCAGGCACAAAGCATGCAGCGCGTTAATCTAACCCCGATTCGCCAGGCGCTGAAATTGAAGCGCCTTAGTCCAACCTTAACTCAATAACTTATCCTGCAACTCACGCAGCGACGCCACCTGCCACGTCGGAGTGATCCCTTCCGGCTGAGCGCGTCCGTCAGCATTCAGCCAGCAGGTCGCCATCCCGGCATTAATCCCGCCAAGAATATCGGAATCCGGATTATCCCCCACCATCATCACTCGATTGCGCGGCGGATTGCCCATTTGTTTCAGCGCATAATCAAAAACCGCCGGGTGCGGCTTGGCGTGGCCCACCTGCTCGGAAATCACCAGCAGATCGAAATAGCCGAGGAAGCCGGTGCGCTCCAGCCGCGCCTGCTGAAGTGCGGTAAAACCGTTAGTGATAATGCCCATTTTCACCCGGCCCTTCAGCACATTAAGCAGATCCGTTGCCCCCTCCAGCGGCAGGCAAATCTCGGCCATCGCGGTCAGAAACCCGCTGTTCAGATCGTGTGGCGTCACCTGCAAACGGTCGGCCCAATCCTGAAAACGCTGATGTTGCAGCTGCAATGCGCTGATTGCGCCATTCTGATAGTCCACCCACAGCGGCTTGTTAATCGCCTGATAATCATCGAAATCAGCGTGGCTGAACTGCACGTCGTAACGCTGAAATAACCGCTGTAATCCGGCAAAAGCATCGAAGTGAAACAGCGTGTCGTCAGCGTCAAATAAAATCCAGTCCCATTGAGTAAGCATCGGTTATTCCCGGTTAAATCGTTAAGGCCATTATCACGGCATCTTCTTTGCCGTCTGCGGTCGGATAGTAGTTGCGTCGGATCGACACCTCATTGAAATCCAGCTGCTCGTATAGCGCGATAGCCGGCCGGTTAGAGGCGCGAACCTCCAGCCAGAGGGTCAGAACCCCGCGCTGCTCCAGCTCGGCGATCAGGTGCTGCAACAGCTCGCGGCCAAGGCCACGGCGCTGGAATGCAGGATCGACGGCCAGGTTAAACAGCGTGGCTTCATCCAGTACCACCTGAGTGATAGCGAACGCGGCCAGCACGCCATCGACTTCCAGACGGAAGTTCAGATAGCGTTCGCCCTGATTGCTGGCAAAGGTTTTTTCCGACCAGGGAAAAGCGTGACTGCGCTGCTCAATAGCAAACGCGGCATCAAGATCGTGCGTGGTGAGTAAAGAAATCTGATTCATGTTGGCAAATCTGCTGCCATAGCGCCCGTTTGGCACCGGCATTGTGATAAAGCTCCGCCAGCACCGGCGAAACAAGGTGGGTTCCCGCAAGCGTTGCCGGGGCATCTAATCCTAAGCACCAGCTGTGACAGCGGGTGTCATCCGGCAGCATTGCCAGCTGTTCAGGCGTAAGCATTTGTACCTGCGGTTCGCGCAGTTCCAGCACACGCAGCACGTCCGCGACCAGCGGGTCCTGCATGGCGGGTAGCACTTCGGCAATAATTACCAGCCGGGTTTCTGCGGGTAAGGTCACCGCAATCTCGCCCTGTAAGGCACGCGGACGCCGCAGCGTATACTGCGTAATACCCATTTGCTGTAATAACCAGTCGCGTCTGGAAGACATCATTTTTCCTGTCTGGCTGCCTGTGTGACCGGCATAGGTTAACAAAGCCTTCGAAACTGCGCCAACAAACAACTATAATCGCCGCTCTGATTTCTGAGGAGTGACCGATGTCCGCATTTACCCCGGCCAGTGAAGTGATACTGCGCCACAGTGATGAATTTTCCCAACGCCGCGTACTGTTTGCTGGCGATCTGCAGGATGACCTGCCCGCCCAGCTGGAAACCGCACAGAGCCGGGCGCATACCCAGCAATATCATCACTGGCAGATCCTGAACCGTGCGATGGGTGAAAACGTTCTCTTCGGTCTGGTGGCCACGGCAGAGATCGCCGAGGGCTGCGATACGCTGGTGTACTACTGGCCGAAAAACAAACCGGAAGCGCAGTTCCAGCTGCAAAACCTGCTGGCTCTGCTGCCGGTTGGTACCGACATCTTTGTCATTGGTGAAAACCGCAGCGGCGTGCGCAGCGCCGAACCGATGTTGGAAAACTGGACCAAACTGGAAAAAATCGACAGCGCCCGCCGCTGTGGCTTGTACCACGGCCGTCTGGAGCAGCAGCCAACGTTTGATGCCGACGGCTACTGGGAAGATTACGCACTGGGCGACCTGACCATCAAAACCCTGCCGGGCGTATTCAGCCGTGATGGCCTGGACGTTGGCAGCCAGCTGCTGCTTTCTACGCTGACGCCGCACACCAAAGGCAAAGTGCTGGACGTCGGCTGCGGTGCGGGCGTGCTTTCCGCCATGCTGGCCAGCCATTCTCCTAAAGTGCGACTGACGCTGACCGATGCCAGCGCCAGCGCCGTGGCGGCCAGTGAAGCCACGCTGGCCGCCAACGGCCTGGAAGGCACCGTGGTTGCCGGTAATGTCTATTCCGGTATTAACGGGCGCTTCGATCTGATTATTTCCAATCCGCCGTTCCACGACGGCATGCAGACCAGCCTGGATGCGGCACAGACGTTGATCCGCGGTGCGGTCACCCATCTGAACACCGGCGGCGAGTTGCGTATCGTGGCCAACGCCTTCCTGCCGTATCCGCAGGTGCTGGATGAAACCTTCGGCAGCCACGAAGTGCTGTTGCAGAACGGCCGCTTCAAAGTGTATCGCGCCGTTAAAGGCCGCGCACCGAAAGCGTCACGTTAATTGTCGTCAGGGGGCCGCAGGGCTCCCTGAAAGCACCTTAAAACCGCCAAAAACCTCCCATTCGCTGTTTTTTCATGCGATTGATCCAGCAATAAAAAATAACTGTTGACGTACCTGGTAAAATCTCTAGAATGCGCCTCCGTGGTTGCGATACAACGTTGTTGTGTTGCGGGTATGCGAAGGTGGCGGAATTGGTAGACGCGCTAGCTTCAGGTGTTAGTGTCTTAACGGACGTGAGGGTTCAAGTCCCTCTCTTCGCACCAAAAACCATGTTATTCATATTACGCAGCATCTGCGCGAAGGTGGCGGAATTGGTAGACGCGCTAGCTTCAGGTGTTAGTGTTCTTACGGACGTGAGGGTTCAAGTCCCTCT
>NZ_JBWKUK010000004.1:0-275351 GCF_059420805.1 Erwinia sp. GW821-FHT03D09 | reverse complement strand
TGTCTCCGTGTGCGTCAGGCTGCTGCCGTTCTCGTGGCCCCGGCTCCGGTCTGCGCTCGCCGAGAGGCTCAGCCCCGCTGCGCCACCGCCCACCGACAGCCCTGCGCCCACGCTACCGCCGTGGCTGCTGCTGTGCCCACTGCTCTGCGTGCTGTTTTTGCCCGAGGTCAGGCTGATGTCCCGGCTGGCTGACAGCGCCATATCCTGCCCGGCTTTCAGCTGCGCGCCCTCCACATTCAGGTCGCCCGCCGTCGCCGCAATATGCATATCGCGACCCGCCTGCAGCCGACTGCCGGAAGCGCTGTGCTCTTCCTGCCGCTGCTCCGAGGTCGATTTCTGCTTACCGTAGCTCAGCGTCAGTCCGGCGATGTTGCCGTCGCTGCTGTTGCCTGTGGCTTCCGCCGCCAGCTGCGCCGCCTGAGCGGCCTGATAGCCGGTCAGCGCCGCCTGCGTGCCCTTCAGCGCCGCCAGACGACCGCTCTCCTCTTTTTTCGCCGCCTTCACCTGATGCACCGCGGTGTTCAGCGCACTGCCCACCGTACCGGATAACCCCAGCGTCAGGCCACTGCTTTTCGACTCGCTTTTCGTCAGCGAGGTGTGGCTGTTCTCCGCCGACGTGATGCTGACGTTTTTACCCTGCACCGTCAGATCCTGACCGGCCACCAGGTCGCTGCCGTGAACGGCCGCCGCGTTCCCCGCCTGCAGCGTCAGGCTCCCCGCGCTGCTGCCCGCCACGCTGCCTTTCTGCACGTTGCTGCTGTCGTCACGGGTCAGTTTCTGCGACGAATGCCCCAGCGAGAAACCAATCCCGCCGGTGCCGCCGAAGCCGGACTTTTTCTTCTGCTCAGCCGAGGCGGAGTGATCGGACTCGGCGGCGGTGGTCAGCGTCAGGTTATTGCCCGCACTCAGCGTCACGTCGTGCGTGCCCAGCAGGTTGCTGCCCGATGCGGTCAGATCGTGGCCCGCCGTCACCTTCAGCGTGTCGCCGGAGACGGTGCTGCTGAGCGCGCTCTGCTGGTGCGTCTCGCTCTGGATCTTATGCGTGGTTTTCGACAGGAACCCGTGTTTTGTCCACTTCGCCCGGGAGGACTGATCCCACGTCTCCTCCCCGCTCATCAGGTTCAGATTATTGCCTGCCAGCAGCGTGGCGTCGCCGCCTGCCGTCACATCCGCCGCGCGCAGGTTCATATCGCGCCCCGCCTGCATCAGCAGGCTGCCCCCGGCGCTGATAACGGAACCGATCTCACGGCTTTCCAGCGTGCGGTCGTAGTTCTCGCTGTTGCGGGTGTAGTCGGTGGCGTGAGCGGTTTTCACCGTGTCCAGGGTGATATCGTTGCCCGCGGTCAGCCGGGTGGTGCTGTCGCGGCCCTGACTGCTCACCACGCTGGCCGTCAGCTGAATATCATGACCGGCGTTCAGCGACAGCAGGCCGCCGTCGTTCGTCACCCCGATCCCCGCCTGGCGGCCCCGCCAGCTCTCGCTGCCCCGCTGTTCACTGCCGGTCAGGCTGAGAATATCATTTCCGGCCTGCAGGGTGAGCTGGTCACCGCCTTTCAGCTGCCCGCCCCGGTTGACGATATCCCCGGTGGCCACCAGCTGCGTGATGTTGCCGCTGATATCGCCGGTGTTCAGCAGGCTGCCCGCCGAGACAGACGTCAGTTCGCGCCCGTTAATGCTGCCGCCGTTAATCACCTTGTCGGCGGTGTTGATGCGCACGCTGTTACCCGCCAGCAGGGTGCCGTTGCCCTGCAGATCGCCGGCCTGCACGCGGGCATACAGCTTCGGCACGCTGACCACCTGCGTGGTCCCGTCGGGCAGGGTGACCGTCTGGTTCACCATCAGCACCATATCAGCGGTCACCTGCGCCATCTGTTCCGCAGTGAGGTCCGCGCCCGGAGAAATGGTAAAGCGTTCGGTGAAGGATTTGCCGCTGCTGAGCAGCGCCCGGTACTGGCTTTCATCGTCGCTGTAGCCGGAAAGATAGCGCTGGCCGGTGGCCTTCATCACCTGATCCCGCACCAGCGACTGCTCGTAGAAACCGTCTCCCAGCCGCTTTTGCAGCTGGTCCTGGCTGTAGAAGGCGCTGCTGCTCAGCGCCTGCTTACCGTCGGTAAAGCGCGGATCGGTTTCAACCAGGTAATGGCTGTCTGAGCCAGGATGCAGGCTGAACAGGCTGTTATCCGGCAATTTCACCGGCCCGGTCACGCTGCGCAGCACCCAGTTATCCTGCGAAGGAGACGTCACCGGCAGCCCGCTGTGCGTATCATCAATCTGAGCGCCGTCCTGCGTGCTGCCGGTATTGCCCGCCGGGGTGGCCGTCAGGTCCGTTGCTCCGGTAAGCGCGGCATCCGTCATGCCGTCTGCGGTTTTCCGCATTTGCAAATCGGCAGCGCCGCTGCCGTCGGAAAGGGCATCCGACACGGGTTTCAGCTGCGTATCCCCGGACGGACCCGACGGCAGCGGCACCTCGCTAACCAGCGTCTGCTGCCCGAGCCGGGCCAGCGCTTCCGGGCCGTTCAGCCCCGATGCCTGCCCGCCCGCGCCGGAGGTTGGCTGCTGTTGGGCGATCGTCCGGCCTTCACCCGCTCCCTGCCCCTGCTGCTGAACGGTCAGATGCAGCGGCAGATCGGTTTCCTGCACCGGCGCCTGATAAACGCCTTGCCCTTCAAAGTGGGTCTGCTTGTGACTCTTGCGTTTACCCGCTCTGACAACCACGCCGTCTTTAGTGATTTCCTGCCGGACGGTGGTTTCATCATTATCGACGCTGCCGTTAATCAGCAGATCCTGCCCGGCCACCACCTGGCTGTCCTTATTGTGCAGATCGCCGTTCAGCGTTAAATCGCCGCCGCTGCGGATCACCGCGCTGTCCTGGCCGCTGACCTGCTGCTCTTTGACGCTCTGCGTATAGGAGAAAATGTCGAATCGCCGCCCGTCGCCGGAGACGCCAGGCAGATTAAAGCGGATGATATCCTTATCGTTATCCTGCCAGAGGTAGATGTACTGTGGCTTACCGTCAACGTCGATGGTGATACGGTTACCCTGCTCATCCAGCGCGTAGCTGCGCCCGTCCTGATCGAAGTCAAAGGCAACAGGGCTGGTTTCGTCCTTGTTGAATTCAACCAGATACCCTTTGAAGCTGTAGTGCTGGCCGTCCGTCCTTCCGCAGCCCTCGATCCATTTTTCCCCGGTGCACATCTCAACTTCCAGCACGTTCGGGGTAACGGAGATGGTTTTCAGATCGCTGCTAACCGTTAAGTGAATATCGCGGTTTTCCGTCTTCGCGGCGTCAATGCCAAGATCGCCCATCGCCTCTATGGTGGCGCTCAGGTTCTCAACCAGCGATGCCTGGCCGATCGGTTCGCCCGCAGCGTTCAACCTGCCGCCGATGCTCAGCCCGCCGTTACTGTAGATCAGACCGTGATCCTGATTGCTCAGCCGATCGGTGGCGATCGTCAGATCGTCGCGGGCGGCAATTGTCGCGGCCGTATCCCCTGACTTATCATTGAGCAACGTGCGCGCATCAATCACCAGCCGGTCACCGTACAGTCGCCCCGTTCCGGTGTTGTGCAGCGTGTCGGTACGCAACAGCACATCGCCACCGTCGATCAGCCCCTGATTGAGGATGCCGGACGCGTTAATGTGGGTCGTGCCCGCATTGATGTCGCCGCTCTGCTGATTGTTCAGCTGTCCGGTGGTCAGCGTCAGTTGCTTGCCCGCGCTCAGCGCACCGCTGTTGGTCAGTGCGTTGCCGTGGGTATTGAAAGTCAGATCGTCACCCGCGGCCAGCGTCCCGCTCTGGTTTACAGCGGAAGTGATATCCAGGCCAAGACTGCCGCCGCTGACGATCCGCCCTGCACCGTCAAACTGCCCAAGCCACAGGCTGGCATCGCCGTTGGCAACGATGTCGCCGCCCGCGTTGCTCAGCGCCAGTTTTGAACCCGGCTGGCCCACGGTCAGGCTGTTCTGCGATGAAATCAGGCCGTTCTGATTATTGAGCTGCTCGCGCACGTTGGCCTGCAACGTATCGCCCGCACGCAGGGCACCGTCCTGATTGTTGAGGCTGCCGGCGCTCAGCGTCAGATCCTGCGCCTCAATGCCCTGTTTGCTGCCGCGCGTATGCTGATTGTCAATCTGGCTGGCGCTCAGGTTCAGCGCCTGGCCGGCTTTAATCAGCCCCTGCTGATTCTGCACGTTCTGCCGGACCGCCAGCTGTGCATTTCCGGCGGCAAACAGCAGGCCATCGGTGTTGTCCAGCGAATCCACGTGGGCCATCAGATCCGCACCGGAGAGCATCTGGCCGTGCTGATTGTCAACGCGGCTCCCCTGTACAGTCAGACCTGCGCCCCCCTGGATCAGGCCCTGCTGATTACTCAGGCTGCCGCTGTTGATGGCAAGCGATCCGTCTGCCAACAGTTTTCCCTGCTGGTTATGCAGATCGGCACCGTGCGTATCCAGGTTAAGATCGCCGCCGGACTGGATCGCGCCATTCGTGTTATCCAGCGCGCCGCTGGCGATCTTGCTGCCCGCAGCGCTGCCGATACTTCCCGCGCGGTTACTCAGGCTCTTGAGGTTAAGATCCAGCAGCTTTCCGGCAATCAGTCCGGCCTGGTTTATCACATCGCCTGCGATCAGATTCAGCGCACCACCGCTGCGCAGACCGGTCTTCTCACCGTTGGTGTCGCTGTTGTCGAGCTGCTGGCCGTGGGTATCAATACGCAGGCCATCGCTGCCCTGAATTAATCCCGCCTGGTTATTTAACCGCTGGCTGCTCAGATCGAGGGAATCTGCCAGCAGCACCCCTTTGCGGTTATCGATATCGCCGCTGCTCAGGGTCAGCCCCCCGCTGGCGACAATGCTGCCCAGCTGGTTATCCAGAGGACCGGCGATCGTCAGCAGCCCGTCTCCCTGAGTGGACTGAAGGGTTCCGCGCACGTTGGTCAGGCTCAACGAATCAAGTGACAGATCGCCGCTGCTTTGCAGCGTTCCATCGCTATTGTCCAGGTTCTGCCCGGCGTGTACCGTCAGCGTTTCATCAACGGCGGTCACTATGCCCTGCTGGTTATTCAGCCCGTCGGCGCTCAGCGTCACGTTTTTACGGGCGGCAATGCGGCCCTGCTGATTATTCAGGCTCTGCGCGGTACTGACCGTCAGCGATTCGTTTGCCGAGAGGATTGACGCCTCACGGTTGTCGAGGCTGGTGCTGCTAATCTGTACCGGTCCGGCGGCTTCCAGCGATCCCCGCTGATTATCGATCGCGCCGCTAACCTTAACCTGGAGCGCGCCGTTTCTACTGCTGACGGCACCGTCCTGGTTGCCCAGCGATGCTGCGTGCAGCTCGGTCGCCCCGCCGCTGACAATCTGCCCCTGCGCATTATTCAGCTCGTTGCGTACGGTAATCTGATTTTTCCCTGCCACGGCCAGCACTTTACCGCTGCGGTTATCCAGCGATGCGCCGGTAAGCGCGACGCTATTTCCGCTTTGCAGCACGCCGTGCTGGTTATCAATCCCCGCATCCAGCCGGGCATTCAGCACACCGTCCACGCTGGTGATGGTCCCTTCACGGTTGTCCAGCGATTGGGCGTCAAGCTGCACATCTTTCTGCGCCGCCAGGCTGCCGAGCTGATTGTTCAGGGTTCCGGCTGAAAGGGTTAACGATCCGCTGGTTGACGCCAGCTGGCCGTTACCGTTATCAATGCTGTCAGCCTTCAGCAGCAGATCGTCTTTCGCCAGCAGTTTTCCCTGCCGGTTTGTCAACGCGTTCTGCACCTTCACGCTGGCGCTGCCGCCCGCCGCCAGCAGAGAACCGCCGTCGTTCTTCAGCGCTGAGGCCGTAACGTGCAGGCCCTGGCTGCTCTGCATCGTGCCTTGCTGATTATCGAGGGCCTGCGTGAGCGATGCCGTTAAGTCACCGTCTCCGGCGCTAATCAGCCCCCGCCCGTTACCGAGCGTGGTTCCGCTCAGGTTCAGTGTATGCAGGCTGTCGATCTCCCCGGCAAGATTGTTCCACGCCAGCCCCTGGCCAGTGAATGTCTCGCCGCTGAGTAAACCGTTATGGTTATCCACATTGCCTGCGCTCAGCGTCAACGCACCGCCGGCACGGATACCCCCGGTTTCGGTGAGCGTATCGGCGTTAATCAGCACCCCACCGTGGGTGTTAATATCCAGCGCATCGCTGGCCTGAATCAGCCCGCCCGCGTTGTTCAGCTCGCGGGTGGCAATCTGCATCGCGTCACCGGCCAGCAGCTGGCCCTGGCTGTTTTTTACGCTCGCGGCATCCAGGGTTAAGCGCTGGCTGCTTTCAATACCGCCGCCCTCGTTATTAATCTGGCCCGCCGTGTTCAGGGAGCTGTCTCCGTTGGTAGCAGCAATAACCCCGTGCTGGTTATCAACCGATCCGGCATGCAGCTCCAGCGAGGTGCCTGCCAGCAGGTTTCCCGCCAGGTTAGTCAGCGCGCCGCTGACCTGGCCGATAATCTGCGCCGTAGCCGACAGTACGGTGCCGCCGTTGTTATTAAGCGAGGCGGCCTGAAGGGTCAGCGCCTGTTGGCTTTGCAGCGTACCCAGCCGGTTGATCAGCTGGCCGGTCAGCGTCAGCGATGCCACCCCTTCGTCGGCACTTACCATGCCCTGCGTATTATCCAGTGAGCTGCCGTTCAGGCTCAGCCGGTCGCTGGCCGCCAGCACACCCGACTGGTTGTCGATATGAGCGGCGGAGAGATCCAGGCTCTGCGCCTGCAGCTTGCCCTCCCGGTTATTGAGGTCGCCGGTGTTAAGCGCCAGCGCCTTTCCGCTGAGAATACCCAGCCCGTCGGTGTTAGTTTGTGCGTTAATCAGCTCACCGCCGCGCAGATCGAGGCGGAGAGCTCCCGGCGTGGCGATGCGTCCGGCGGTGTTATCCAGCGAGGAAGCAGCCAGCGTCAGCCCGCTTCCCCCTTCCAGGGTTCCCCCGCGATTGTTCAGCGCGTCCGCACGGACGTCAAGATACTCGCCAATCAGCGTGCCTGAAGCGTTATCAAGCTGACCGGTCGCCACCCGAAGCTGACCGTTGCTTGCAATGCGTCCCCGGCTATTGTCCAGGCTGCCCGCACGCAGATCGATGGCCCCCGCGCTCTCAACCGCGCCTTCACGAGCGTTAAGATTGCCGGTCGCCTGAATCTGCATCTCACCTTTGCCGGTCTGAAGCAGCTGGACGTTCTGCATCGACAGCGTTGTTCCCTTCACGTGAACCTGCCGCCCCTGCGTCAGGCCACCGTCCAGCAGGATCTGCTGGCCGCTAAGCGTCAGATCCTTAGCCGCAAGAATTTTGCCCTGCGCGCCGCTGATATCATCGCTTTGGATTACCACGCTGCCGTTTTCGGAGCCCAGCTCGCCACCGGTATTGTCCAGAAAATGGCTGCTGAGGGAAAAGTCCCCGGCGCTGGCCAGCGTGCCGCCGCGGTTATTTATCCGCTGGCTGTTCAACGCCATGCCCTGCTCGCCGCGCGAGATCAGGGCTCCATCCGTGTTATCGATTTTTTCAGCCGCATGGATGTTCAGCTGATCCGCAGCGATGGCGCTCCGCCGCGTGGTTAAGGTGTGTGCCGTGCTCAGCGTGGCCTGCCGTGCGTCAATCAGCGCATCGTCAGCGTTGATATCCCCTTCACGGGCGGTCACGGCAACCGTTGCCGCCCGGCTCTGGCTACCGGAGAGATCCACATCGCGGCCAGAGGCGATAAAGCCGTCGTGGCTCAGATGCGTGCCGTGGCTGGCAAGCCGCTGTTCCGCATTGACCGTCAGCTGCCCGCGACGCGTTGCTTTTCCGCTGCCGTCGATCCCCGCGCCCATCACGCTGCCGGTATCCGCTTCTATGCTCCGTGCGGTGACGCTGGCGTTACCGCCCGCCGTCAGCGCCGATCCGGCCTGGCTGTGGAGCCGTCCGCCGCTGTCCAGCTGCAGATGACCGTCGGCGCTGAGCGTCCCCTTATTCGTCACATCCCCCTGGCTGGCAATCTGCAGGTTGCTGCCGGTCGAGATATGCCCCTGGTTATCGAGCTGGGCTGTTTTCAGCGCCAGATCCTGCTGCGCATAAAGCGTGCCGCTGTTGGCGATTTTCCCCTGCGCATTGAGAGTGAATTTTCCCTGCATCGCGCCGATTTCCCCGGCATTGCGCACCCCCACGCCCCGCTCGGTTCCCACCAGCGTGATGCGCCTGCCGTACATGCCGCCCAGCGACGACGTGTCTACCGCAAACTGCGGCCGGCCTTCAGCATCGTCTGCTTTCACCACCACGACGTTGCCGTCGGCATCCGTCTGGTTACGGCCGGTAGTCACCTGCAGATCGCCCGCCTGTAATCGGGCGTTCACCTCCACCGCGCGGGCAATCAGATGGGTATAATCCTGACGGCTGCCGTCCATACCGCCGCCGCTGATGGTGATCCGCCCGCGATCGACGTCATAGCCCGCCACCTGGCCGTTTTTCATCTGTACGCGCCCGGCCGCCAGGGTGTTGTGCCCGGCGTTAATAAAACCGCATCCGCTACAGGTGATCCCTGCCGGGTTAGCGATAATCACATCCGCTTTCTTGCCCGCCACCTCAACAAAACCGTGGAGCTGGCTGGGGTTCATGCTGTTGACTTCGTTGAGAATAACTTTGGCCGATCCCTTAGCCAGCCACGGGTTACCCGCGACCTGACCGGCCAGCTGGGTCTGGGTGCTGTGCTGGCTGTTATTTAAAATCGCCCCCCGTTCGCCAACGTCAAACTGGCTGTATTTATTGTGGGAAAGTCCCTGGCCGTTAGGCGTCTGAATATTGATCTGCGGCAGGCCGTTACCGGTTTGCAGTACGGTTGGTCGCTGCCCGCCGGGCGCACCGCGATCGGCGGTAATCGTGCCCGCCTGCGCGGCGCTGACCAGTCCCCCGGCCAGCCATAACGCCACGGTAAGAGGCCGCAGAACGGCCACGCAGGGAGCAATGCCGCCCGGACCTCGCGCCGTATCGCCACCGCGGCAGCGGGCCAGCTCGGAAACAACCACCAGCATGCAACGGGCGCGATTAAAAATGATGCGGTAACAGTGTTTGTTCATGATTCATCCCTGTATCAATACTGCCAGCTGACGCTGAAGCCAAAGGTTACCGGGTCGGTTTTAAAACCCTGTGGCTTATAGATCGGTATGCCGCTGAAGGCATCGTAGCTGGCTCCGAGCGCGGAGATACTGCCCCGCAGACCTGCCACGCCGCCCGCCAGCTGGTGCCCCAGCAGCGTGGAGCCGTCGCTACGGCCGCTCACTTCGCCGTAATCGGCGCCGAGATAAAACTCCTGCTGCGGCAGCGGTGTACGCCATGCCAGGGTATTTTGAACGTACCAGCCGCGGCTGGCGCTGAGGGTGCGTTCGCCATCAAAACCACGCACCGTCCAACGGTTTCCGATAGCGATTTGATCCGGCGAGGTCAGCGGCGTAGAACTGGCCTGCTGCAGGTAGTTAACCTGGTAAGAAAAGTTCTGATTTCCCACCGTAAACGGCCAGTTCAGGCCCGCCGTAAGGGTGAGGATTTTACTTTTTTCGGTGGCATCGTAACCGTCTTCATAGTGCTCTTCGTAAGCGGGCAGCGCGCCAAACCAGCGGGTACCACGCTGGAAGCTGACGCCGCCGTCAACGGTCACGTCGCCAAAGTAATGACGATGATCGAGCCCAAGCAGCCAGGCACTGGTGCGCCGGCGCTGAACTTCAATTTCGGTGCGGTCGATATAGTTGCGGATCTCGCGAACCAGCACGCTGCTGCGCATCGTCGTTTTGCCGCTGGCGTTGCGCTGGATCACACGGCTCAGGCCAACGTTCAGGTTTTTACTCTTACCCGAATAGCGAATGTCGCCATTGAATCCCGCCACGTTTTGCACATAGTTGTACTGCCCGGCGTTGACCTCAAACAGCCAGTAGCCCAACGGCAGCGAGTAGTGGCCGTTAATATTTTTGCTCTGTTCGTGGCTTTTGAAACCGAGATCGTGGCTGGCGGAAACGTACAGCAGATCGCTGAGGGCGAACGGATTATCCAGCGCCAGCATGGCGCCGCCCTGATAGCGCCCGGTGCTCTTCGTGCCGGAATCATCGGCCCACAGATTAACCCGCCAGATTTTGCTTTGTTGTCGGCTGATGATCACATCGCTTTCGCCGGGATTATCGCCGGGAACGATCTCCATATTGTCCTGTACCGTCGGCAGGCGCTGCTGATTCTCCAGCCCCTGCTCAATATCGCGCAGATCCAGCAGTGCGCCTTCACGGGCGGGAATCGAGGTATAGAGCACGGCGCGTGTATTGGAGCCGTCGGCATAGCGAATATGGCGAATCATACCCGGCACAAGGGCAACGATTAGCGTTCCGCTACTGAGATCCTGCTCGGGGATCAGCACCCGCGACGTTACCCAGCCGCGATCGACCAGCCGGTTTTGCAGCCGGCTCATCAGCTGGTTGATGCCCTTAACGCCAAGACAGTGCCCTTTCGCGCCGTCGGCCACCCGCTGTGCCGGAAACCAGTGCGGAAAGGCCTCTCTGCCCATCAGCTGAACGTGGTTAATCGGAAAACAGGGCGTTTCCTGTGGAAACGGGCCTTCGGCGTCGGGTTGCTGCTGTTCAGACAGGGTAATATCCGGCGCATCAGGGGTTAACTGCGCCTCTTTCGCCGACTGCTGGGTTTTAATGTGCTGCTGATGCTGATCGATAAACGGGGCAGCCTGAGCGGTGGAGTGAAAACAGGTGATAACAGAAAGCGTCGCCAGAATAATATGGCGACACCGAGGGGCATTTGCGATCCTTGCCAAAAGTTACAGCTCCATTGAGTACAACAAACTTGAACAAGTATTAATGTATTTAGGTTTGTGAAACCTGTACGGAGCGCAAAACACCCATAAAATCGTAATTTATCCATAAGCCAGGCAGCTGAATAGTATCCATTTGCATCAGCCGTCTCGTGCGCGGTCGCACAACGTTAAGCAGATTCAAACCCGGCAAACGTAACGAGAGCGATCGCCATCACGATCGCTCTCCCTTTAATGACTAGACGACGAGCTGTTCCATCGCCTGGGTAATCCGCTTTTCCGAAACGGGATACGGCGTGCCCAGCTGCTGCGCAAAGAAGCTGACGCGCAGTTCTTCAATCATCCAGCGAATATCCTGCACGTCGTCATCGTCGCGCCGCTGCGGCGGCAGTTTGTTAAACCAGGTGTTCCACGCCTGCTCAACGTTTTGCACCTTGATCATCCTGGCGCGGTCGCTGTGGGGGTCCACCGCCAGCTTCTCCATGCGCCGTTCAATCGCCTGCAAATAGCGCAGCGTGTCCGCCAGCTTTTTCCAGCCGTTGCCGGTGACAAAACCGCGATAAACCAGCCCGCCCATCTGCGCTTTGATATCGGAAAGCGCCAGCGCCATGGTCATATCCACGCGCCCTTTCAGCCGCTTGTTGATGTTGAACACCGCGGTGAGGATCTGCTCGACCATTTTGGCGATCTCCACCACCGTGTCGTTCAGCTCGGCGCGCACCACATCGTGCAGCCGGGTATAGCCGGATTCCTGCCAGCTCGGGCCGCCGTGTTCGGCAATCAGTTTATCAATGCCGCAGGCGATGCAGTCGTCAATCAGATCCAGCACCTTGCCGTACGGGTTAAAGTACAGCCCCAGCTTGGCCTTGTTCGGCAGCTTCTCGTGCAGGTATTTGATCGGCGACGGCACGTTCAGCAGCAGCAGGCGACGCTGGCCACGCCACATCGCTTTCTGCTGTTCGTGCTGCGAGTCAAACAGCCGGATGGCCACGCTGTCTTTTTCATCCACCAGCGCCGGCCAGGCTTTCACGCTGTAGCTGCCGCGCTTCTGCTCGAAGTGGTCCGGCAGATCGCCGAAGCTCCAGATATGCAGACCGCTCTGCTCAAGGCCGTCGTCGGCTACCTGCGACAGCGTTTCCTGCACTTTACCCTTCAGTTGCAGCTTCAGCGCATCCAGGCCTTTACCTTCCGCCAGTTTACGGTTGTTTTCATCGATCACCCGGAAGGTGATTTTAAGATGCTCGGGCACCTGATCCCACTGCCAGGCTTCACGGTCCAGCGTCACGCCGGACATGCGGCGGAATTCGCGTTCCAGCGATTCCAGCAGCGGCAGCGCCAGCGGTTCAGCGCGGCCGAGGAACGCGTCGGCGTAGTTTGGGGCGGGAACAAAGTTACGGCGTAACGGCTTCGGCAGCGATTTAATCAGCGCGATAACCAGCTCGCGACGAATCCCGGGGATCTGCCACTCAAAGCCTTTTTCTTCCACCTGATTCAGCAGCGGCAGCGGCACGTGAACGGTCACGCCGTCGGCGTCCGCGCCCGGTTCAAACTGGTAGCTGAGCTTAAGCTTCAGGTTACCCTGGTGCCAGAAGTTAGGGTAATCCAGCTTGCTGACGTTCTCCGCGCCCTGGCGTATCAGCATCTCTTTAGCAAAATTCAGCCGCTCCGGCTCCGCGCGGCTGGTATTTTTCCACCAGCTGTCGAAATGGCGGGCGGATACCACGTCGTGCGAAATACGCTGGTCGTAGAACTCGAAGAGGATCTCATCATCCACCAGAATATCGCGGCGGCGGGATTTATGTTCCAGCTCTTCCACTTCTTCACGCAGCTTAAGGTTAGCTTTGAAGAAGCCGTGGCGCGTCTGCCAGTCGCCTTCCACCAGCGCATGGCGGATAAACAGTTCGCGCGACAGCACCGGATCGATCTGGCTGTAGTTGACCTTGCGGGCCGCGACGATCGGCAGTCCGTAAAGCGTCACCTTCTCGACGGCGATAACCGTGCCCTGCGCTTTCTCCCAGTGCGGCTCGCTGTAGCTGCGCTTAAGCAAATGCTGCGCCAGCGGTTCAATCCACTCCGGCTCAATGCGTGCGGCAATGCGCCCCCACAGGCGGCTGGTTTCCACCAGCTCGGCCACAATCGTCCACTTCGGCGGCTTTTTAAACAGCCCGGAACCGGGGAAGATGGCGAAGCGGGCATTGCGCGCGCCGGTGTACTCCTGCTTGTCGCTGTCTTTCTGTCCGATATGCGACAGCAGGCCGGTCAGCAGCGCGGTATGCACTTCACGGAAAGGTGCCGGTTCGCTGTTGACCGGCAGGCCCTGTTCACGCACCACCTGACGCAGCTGGGTATAGATATCCTGCCATTCACGCACGCGCAGATAGTTGAGGTAGTCCAGCTTGCACTGGCGGCGGAACTGGCTGGATGACAGCGCTTTCTGCTGCTCCTGCAGATAGTTCCACAAGTTAACAAAGGCGTTGAAATCCGACTCTTTGTCAGCAAATCGCTGATGTTTCTCGTCCGATGCCTGCTTTTTATCTGCCGGACGCTCGCGCGGGTCCTGAATAGACAGCGCGGAGGTAATAATCATCGCCTCACGCACGCAGCCGTATTTTTGCGCTTCCAGCACCATTTTCGCCAGGCGTGGGTCCACCGGCAGCTGAGCCAGCGATCGACCGGATGAGGTCAGTTTATAGTGCTGATTATCATCCAGGGTGATCGCTCCCAGCTCTTCCAGCAGGCGAACGCCGTCCTGAATATTGCGCTGGTCCGGCGCTTCCACAAACGGGAAGGCGGCGATATCACCCAGCCCGAGCGAAGTCATTTGCAGAATGACCGAGGCCAGGTTGGTGCGCAGGATTTCCGGGTCGGTAAACTGTGGGCGGCTGAGGAAATCATCTTCGGAGTACAGACGAATACAGATCCCTTCGGAGACGCGGCCACAGCGCCCTTTACGCTGGTTAGCTGACGCCTGCGATACCGGTTCAATCGGCAGCCGCTGAACCTTGGTGCGGAAGCTGTACCGGCTGATGCGCGCCGTGCCCGGGTCGATCACGTATTTAATGCCCGGCACGGTCAGCGAGGTTTCCGCCACGTTGGTGGCCAGCACAATGCGCCGCCCGACGTGCGACTGGAAGACGCGATTCTGCTCGGCGTTCGACAGGCGCGCGTAGAGCGGCAGCACCTCGGTATGCGGCAGATCGCGCTTCATCAGCGCGTCGGCAGTGTCGCGAATTTCTCTCTCGCCGCTCATAAAGATCAGAATATCACCCCGGCTCTCCAGCCCCAGTTCGTCAACGGCGTCGAATATCGCCTGCAGCTGATCGCGGTCGGTATCGTCGGCATCTTCCACCACCGGGCGATAGCGCACCTCCACCGGGTAGGTGCGGCCGGAGACTTCAATCACCGGCGCGTTGTTGAAATGGCGTGAGAAGCGCTGCGGATCGATGGTCGCCGAAGTGATGATCACTTTCAAATCGGGGCGCTTCGGCAGCAGCTCGCGCAAATAGCCAAGCAGAAAATCGATGTTCAGGCTGCGTTCGTGCGCCTCATCAATAATGATGGTGTCGTACTGCATCAGCAGGCGGTCCTGCTGGATTTCCGCCAGCAGAATACCGTCGGTCATCAGCTTCACCTGCGTGGTGTCCCCGACCTGATCGTTAAAGCGAACTTTATAACCCACACAGCCGCCCAGCGAGGTTTCCAGCTCGGCAGCAATGCGGTCGGCAACGGTGCGCGCGGCCAGGCGACGCGGCTGGGTGTGACCAATCAGGCCACGAATGCCGCGCCCCAGCTCCATACAAATTTTCGGCAGTTGAGTGGTTTTCCCCGAGCCGGTTTCACCGGCGACAATCACCACCTGGTGGTCGCGGATGGCATTGGCGATGTCCTGCTTCTTCTGGCTGACCGGCAAATTTTCAGGGTAGTTAATGCGCGGCACGGCGGCACGGCGCTGGGCAATGCGCAGCTCGGCGGCGGTAAATTCCTGGTTTAGCTCTTCGGTAATCGCCTGTAGTGAAGCCGGGCTTTTAACCTTTTTTGCCCCGTGCAGCCGACGCTGCAGGCGCTGGCTGTCGCGCAGCATCAGCGAGTCCAGGCGCGGCCAGAACGCGGTCAGGGCAGATTGTGGTGTATCAGACATAGGTCAAACTCACTTTATTGCGCGGTTAACCGACAACATGGATGTATTGTGATAAAAAAATTTTGCGCATAGTAGCACAGACAAGAACTTAGCGTTTGACCTGCGCGACTATTCTTATTCAATATTTTCGAACATTGATAACAAAAACTCGCACTTACACTCACCAACATATCGCAGTAGAGTGTTTCACATCAGGCGGACAGCTTTCCGCGACTTAACAGGAAATAAGGACATGAGCAAAGTACTCGTTTTGAAATCAAGCATCCTCGCCGGTTATTCTCAGTCAGGCCAGTTGGCCGATCATCTGGTCTCAGAGTGGGAAGCCACTCATCCTGGCGATGAAGTCACCATCCGCGATTTAGCTGCAAACCCAATTCCGGTGCTGGACGGTGAGCTGGTTGGCGCGCTGCGCCCTTCCGACGCTGGACTGTCTCCCCGCCAGCAGGAAGCGCTGTCACTGTCCAACGAACTGATTGAAGAACTGCAGGCGCACGACACCATCGTTATCGCTGCACCAATGTACAACTTCAACATTCCTACCCAGCTGAAAAACTACTTTGACCTGGTTGCCCGTGCAGGTATCACCTTCCGCTACACCGAAAACGGTTCTGAAGGCCTGGTGAAAGGTAAAAAAGTGGTGGTTCTGACCAGCCGCGGTGGCATCCATAAAGATACCCCGAACGATCTGCTGACCCCGTACCTGACCCTCTTCCTGGGCTTCCTGGGCATGACCGACGTGCAGTTCGTGTTCGCTGAAGGTATCGGTTACGGTCCGGAAGTGGCGCAGAAAGCCGCTAACGATGCGAAAGACGCTATCTCTAAAATCGTTGCAGCCTGATTGTAAACCACCGATGCTCTGCCGCCGGTCGTGAAATGTCAACGCGATGCCCCGTGCATCGCGTTTTTTTTCGGCTCGATAGTGTCTTAACTACGGAAAGGTCTTCGCTACGATAGTGCCTTTATGACAGTTATTTTTTCAGCCACTGACCGTTAATTCCGCGCACATACTCCCCCGGCTTTGCCCGCGTTACCAGTTTCTGCCCGGCGATTCTGGCCACCTCGGCCGCCGTCATATTATTCTGCTCTGCCAGCAGCTGATACTGCCTGCTGCGGCCTTCGTTGATCTGTTTTACCAGCGTCTGAGTTTCCGCATCAGCCTGTCTGGAGGCGATATAGCCGTTAAGCGTTTCGCCCACCCGGCCCTGTTGCCTCGCTTCGTCAAGCGTCAGCGCTATTGTAGCGGAAGACATCAGCAGACAGCCCAGCAGTAGTGCTCTGTTCAGCAGTTTCATCGTTTTATCCTCAGAACAGACCGCTTTGGTTTTTTAACAGCGCTTCCACGTCTTTATCGACCTTGATATGAATTTCATGCTCGATTTTAACGTTCATATTGATGGTGATCGGTTCTTTCGGCGCCGCCACTTCAATGCGCGGAACACATCCGCACAGCGACAGCATCGCGCCAGCCATCAGCAGGCTATTCAGGGCTTTCATCACGTTTTTCCTTCTGTGGCGGCAGGGTAGCGTTGTCTTCCACCCAGGACTGCAGGTTATCGCCAAAGCGCAGGCTGCGCCAGAGTTGAAACAGGTTTTCCCGCTGGGAATAATTGAGAGCAACGCGCTGATCGCGGTTGCTAAATCGGCTGGTGCCGTCAACTTTTGCCGTCAGGCTCATCCAGCCGAGGTTATCGAGGTCAAGCGTTGCCCAGCAGCGGGAAATTTCCATATAGCGCAGCCAGTCGATAGCGGCACCGGCAGCGATGTTATTGCTGCTGATGGCATCAGCCATGTCTTTATCCATGCGCACGGTCAGCGGTCCGCTGTTGGCGATCCAGCCGTCTTTCACCAGCCACTGGCTGTTATTGAGGAACAGGGGCAGCTCGCCGTTGATATGGCCGGACAGGGCAATCTGTTTAAGCTTCATCGCCGTAATCAGCTGTGACAGCGCGAGATGCTGCACGCGGATTTTTGCCGCTTCGGTCTGTGGCATTTGCAGGCGGTCCAGGCTCAGCGTACCGCCCAGCATATCAAGGCTGACGTTGCTCAGGCTCAGCGGCTCAGCTTCGCTCCACGGATACCAGCCGCGCAGATCGGCGGTGACATTTTGCATGGTAAACTGGTTTTTGATCTCGCCAATGCGCAGCGAAACCGGGCCGTGGGTGCCAAAGTACCAGCGGTGGGGCTGTAAGCGGAACGGCAGCGAGAAATCCACGCCGTTAAATTCATTATCCGGCAGCAGCGCGCGTCCGTTGCGGACCAGCCAGTGACCACCGGCCTTCAGCCCCTGATCGGCGGCGGCAGAAAATGCCACCTGCGCCTTCAGTGTGCCGCTCTGGATCGACAGTCTGAGATCCGGGCTGAGCAGCGGCTGAAATACCCGCAGCGACTGTTCCGGCCACCAGGCCTGGCCGCGCAGGCGTTCGCCGTCCCAGCGGCCACGCACCTGCACCGGTCCGATTTTTTGCGCCTGTAATGCACCGTTAAACAGAAATGCGGTCGGATCGCGGCCCTTAACCGCCAGAGTTAAGGTTGACGGCGGCAGATACCCCCCGGTACTGAAGCGGGTTTCCCGCGCCTTTAACGCCAGTTCACCGTTAAAGGAAGCGTGTTGCTCATCGCGCTGCCAGCCAACCGGTTTCACCAGCGTCAGGCGCGGCGCAGTCATTTCAACGCTGCCGTAGCTGATACGGTCGAAGCCGGTGGATAGCGTGGAGAGTTCAATCAGCGAATCCTGCCAGCGCCCGGTGCCCGTCACATCCCATTTCGCTGCCAGCGGCTTCAGCCGTCCGTCACCCCAGTAGCGCCAGTGCCATTCGCCTTTATCCGGCCAGAAATCGCTGGCGCGACCGTCAAGGTGCAGGCGGAAGTTTCCCATCTGCACGTCGTGCGCGCTGAGTATCGCCTGCAGGCGACCCTCGATACCGGCGGAAGAAATCTTCACCCCGGCCAGTGGCCAGCGGGCTTCATCCACTTCCAGCGTCGAAAGCAGCCGGCCTTTCATTCGCAGCAGCGCACCGGGCAGCATCGCCAACTGCGGATCGACCAGCGGTCCACGAAGTTCGCCCACCAGGCTGGCGTAAAACTGCAGTGCGTCAAGTTTGCTTTCGCCATTAAGCCGCAGCGGCAGGCTGCTTTGCTGCCAGTCAAGATGCCCCGGCCCCAGCGACAGCACCACATTGCCTTTGCCACCGCGCCCGGAGGTCAGCAGATTCAGACGACCGCTGAGCCGGCTTGCCTCAAGCCCCTGCTGCCAGCCTTCGGCCAGCAGCGAGATCCCACCAGAGAGCGGCTGGCTGCCCCACGGCCAGCTCCAGCTGCCCTGCTGTATCTGAATGTTCTGCGGGGAGATTTGCCACGGCAGCTCCAGCAGCGGCCGTGGCTGATTCGCCGCACTGACCCTAAGCGTGCCGCTCTGCTGCTGCCAGTCCAGCTGCACGCTCAGCGGTTCCGCAATGGCTTCCAGCGCCAGGTTGCCGTGCAGCACGCCGCTTTGTGGCAGCGCATCGGGAACGCGCGGCAGCGTCAGCGTGCCGTCAAGCGTTACCGGCTGAGGGATACCCGGTGCCTGTACGGTCAGGGTTTTGAGCGTCAGCTGCTGCTGCCGCAGTTCAGCCTCCAAAGAGAGGTTATCGCCTGAGTAGCGCAGCTGCTGGCTGTCGGGTTCAAAATTGAGCTGGAGTTGTCCCGCCCACTGCGGCCAGGGTTTGAGGGTCAGCTGGCGGATAGTCACGCTGGCACCGGGCAACATCTGCTGCCAGTCGGCCAACGTGCGGGGGGCATCCTGCTGGTCACCGGCCGGGAGTTTGGCCGCACACTCGCTGTCGATAATCACGCTGTCAGCGTCGGCCAGCCAGCGCTGATGGCGGTAGCTGAGCGAGACGTTTTTCACCGCCACCAGTTCGCAGCCGCCGATGCTGTAGTGAACGCCGGGGAGACTCAGCGCACCGTGCTGCCAGCGCGGCACGCCATCAAGGGAAATGGTGGTATCGTTCGGCAGCCACAGCCCTGCCAACCTGGGTAGCCACTGCGTTACCGTGAGTAAAAGTCCTGTCAGCAGCAGGATCGCTGCCAGCAGCGCGGCAAGCGCACGTTTCCAACCCCTGTTCATGGCAGCAAAATCCTGTTCGGTCCGTGATTATCAACGAAATGATGGCATGGAATCGCCTTATCGTGAAGTTTTTCACCCTTTAGCGGTGATTCTGCTGCTTTTTATAGCAGTAGCCACTATCCGGTTCTCCCCCAGGTGAGAATAGTTGATAAACTGAAGCTATTCATTCTGCAGTGGAAAAAGGAACTAAAACGATGAAACTTGCGGTGTACAGCACCAAACAGTATGACCGGAAATACCTGGAACAGGTGAATCAGGATTTCGGTTTCGAGCTGGAATTTTTCGACTTCCTGCTGACTGAACGTACCGCGAAGAACGCCACGGGATGTGACGGCGTGTGTATTTTCGTCAACGACGACGGCAACCGTAAGGTGCTGGAAGAGCTGGCGGAACTAGGGGTGAAGTTTATCGCGCTGCGCTGCGCCGGGTTCAACAACGTGGATCTCGATGCGGCCAAAGAGCTGGGAATGCAGGTCGTTCGTGTGCCGGCCTATTCACCCGAAGCGGTGGCTGAGCATGCCGTCGGCATGATGATGACGCTGAACCGCCGCATTCACCGCGCTTATCAGCGCACCCGCGATGCCAACTTCTCGCTGGAAGGCCTGATCGGTTTTAATATGCATGGCCGTACCGCCGGTGTGATCGGCACCGGTAAGATCGGCATCGCCACCCTGCGCATCCTTAAGGGATTTGGCATGCGCCTGCTGGTTTCCGACCCTTATCCTAACCCGCTGGTGCTGGAGCTGGGTGCGGAATATGTTGATGTGAAAACGCTGTTTGCCCGGTCGGACGTGATCAGCCTGCACTGCCCGCTGACGCCGGAGAATCATCATCTGCTTAACGAGAGTGCCTTCACGCAGATGAAAGATGGCGTGATGATTATTAATACCAGCCGCGGCGGACTGATCGATTCTCAGGCGGCCATCGACGCACTGAAAAAACAGAAGATTGGCGCGCTGGGGATGGATGTTTACGAGAACGAGCGGGATTTATTCTTTGAGGATAAGTCGAACGACGTGATTCAGGACGACGTTTTCCGCCGTCTCTCCGCCTGCCACAACGTGCTGTTTACCGGCCATCAGGCGTTTCTGACCGCCGAAGCGCTGACCAGCATCGCACAGACCACACTACAAAATCTGCGGCAACTGGAAAAAGGCGAGCCCTGCGCTAACCAGCTCTGACCCAACGATCGCCCCCGCTGCCGACAGGCGGGGGTTTAACGGGCACAGGTGCCGTTAAGTAATGCACTCTCGCCACAGCGGCGCCCGTTCGCCAGCTGGCACATTCCTACCGAAGAGCCATCCAGCTGCCACGAAAGCGCCAGCGTTCCACCTGCATTCTCACAATTACTTGCTGCCAGATCGGCCATCTGTACTCTTGCCGGGACGTGTGCGGCGGTTGCCTGCTGTGGCGGTTCGTTGTCGCTGCTACAGGCCGACAGCACCAGCGTTGCCGCTGCAAGCAAAAAAGTGGCTGCTTTCATTGTGTAAACTCCGATCGGTGAAGGGTCAAAGGTGCCAGCCAGCATATGCCAGGTTTTGCGGCAGGTCGATAGCTGTCATCCAATTTTACAAAATCAAAATTGATAAAATATCAATACCCTCCGGTCTTAATTTACAATCGAAAAGAAAAACTCAAGGAAAGTCTAAATAATACAGGAGGATAGAAAGTGGTTCTCGACTTATTACTGCGCATCGCCCTCGCCGGTGCGCTGGGCGGTCTGATTGGCATGGAACGGCAGCTGCGCTCGAAAGAAGCCGGGCTGCGCACCCACGTGCTGGTGGGGATGGGCAGCGCGATGTTTATGATCGTGTCTAAGTATGGCTTTAACGATATTTTGGCGGCCTCGCATATCGAGCTGGACCCCAGCAGGATCGCCGCTCAGGTCGTCAGCGGTATGGGTTTTCTGGGGGCTGGCACCATCATCATTCAAAAGCAGATTGTCAAAGGACTGACAACCGCCGCCGGGCTGTGGGTCACGGCGGCTATTGGTTTAGTGATCGGCAGCGGCATGTATGAGATCGGCATTTACGGCACGTTACTGGCACTGGTGGTGCTGGAAACCTTCCGTCGCATCAGCTACCGGTTTATCGGACGCAACCTCACCCTGATCTTTCAGCTTAAACCGAAAAGCGTGCCGCTGGTGTTGATTGCCCTTCAGCACCGCGAGGTGCGCACCGGTAAAGTGATCCTCACTAATCGCGACGGTGAAACAGGATTATGCGAAATGATGGTGGAGGTGACATTGTCACGAAAAGTGGCACTGGAAAAAATGTATGACGTCCTGCTGGAGATAAACGGCGTACAGTCGCTGGAAATTCATTAGCCATAAATGCTCATGGCAAAAATAGCTGGAACGGTTACTCTTAGGGCCATGCCTGTTCGCAGCTGGTTCTGCGCCAGCAACGTTGTCTTTTAAAGGAAATTATAATGACCGAGAAATCCGTACTGATTATCGCCACTTTTTCCGCTAAGCCGGGCAAAGGCGATGCGTTATTTGACGCGCTGAATCCCTGTGTGGCACCCAGCCGCCTGGAAGCCGGTAACGTGCATTACGATCTGTACCGCAGCGTAGAAAACCCGGACGCCTTCCTGTTCCATGAAACCTGGAAAAGCCACGCGGCTATCGAAGAACATGAAAAGCAGCCGCATTTCCTGAAACTGATTGCCAGCGTTGAATCCCTGCTCGCCGTGCCGCCGGTGATTACCAAAATTTAATCGGCCTTTCGATCAGATATAAAACGGCCCCCGGATTTCACCCCGGGGGCCGTTTTTTTTGTGCGGCTGACGGCTTTACTTGACGATGCGGGCGCGGCAGGTTTTCCCTTTAATTTTCACCTGCGTAAGCTGCTGCATCACCTTGCGCACCAGCTCCTGACGAATTGCCACGTAGGCAAGCGTAGGCGCGATATCAATTTTACCAACCTGGTCGCCGCTCAGTCCGCCGTCACCGGTCAGCGCCCCCAGGATATCACCCGGGCGAATCTTGGCTTTACGCCCACCGTCGAGGCTGAGGGTGGTCATTTCTGCGCGCAGCGGTTTTGGCGCCACGGACTTCAGCTCGCCAACGTTAGCCCACGTCAGACGCTGCTGCAGGAAATCTTCCAGCGCATGGGCACGCTGCATTTCATCCGGCGCAACCAGGCTGACCGCATAACCCTCTGCACCAGCACGGGCGGTACGACCAATGCGGTGGACGTGAACTTCCGGATCGAATGACAGCTGGTAGTTCACCACCATTGCCAGCGATTTGATATCCAGTCCGCGCGCCGCGACGTCGGTTGCCACCAGCACCCGGCAGCTGCCGTTGGCGAAGCGCACCAGCACACGATCGCGCTCGGACTGCTCCAGATCGCCGTGCAGAGCCAGCGCGCTGATCTGGGCATTCTCCAGCGAGGCGGCAATGTCATCACACTCGCGTTTGGTGTTGCAAAACACCACGCAGGAAGCGGGCTGCCGCTCGCTGAGCAGGCCGATCAGCGCGCTCATTTTCTCACGCGCGCTGGCTTCATAGAAAGTCTGCTCAATGGCCGGCAAATCGGAGACGTCGCCGGTTTCCACCGTCAGCGGATCGCGCTGCACACGCTGGCTGATGCGGGCGATATCCTCAGGCCAGGTGGCGGAGAACAGCAGCGTCTGGCGCTGCGGCGGGCAGTAGCTGATGATCGCGTCGATATCATCGCGGAAGCCCATCTCCAGCATACGATCGGCCTCATCCAGCACCAGCGTAGCCACGCCGTCCAGCTTCAGGGTTTCACGCTTAAGATGTTCCAGAATGCGCCCCGGCGTACCGACTACCACATGCGGCGCATGCAGCAGCGAATCGCGCTGCGCGTTCATCGGCTGGCCGCCGCACAGCGTCAGGATTTTAATATTGGCGGTAAAGCGCGCCAGGCGACGCAGCTCTTTCGCTACCTGATCCGCCAGTTCACGCGTCGGGCACAGCACCAGCGACTGGGTAACATACTGGCTGACGTCCAGCCGGTGCATGACGCCAAGGCCAAACGCGGCGGTTTTTCCGCTGCCGGTTTTTGCCTGCGCGCGCACGTCACGCCCTTCCAGGATCGCCGGCAGCGATGCGACCTGCACCGGTGTCATGGCCAGATAGCCAAGTTCATTAAGGTTTTCAATCTGGCTGGCGGGCAGCAGGTTCAGGGTAGAAAAAGCAGTCACGGGTATAATCTCTGATAAATCGGGCGGGAATTTTGCCGCTGATTGTAGCAGATAATCCGCGGGAAACGTTACTTTCAGGGGCAAGACGGTACAGCGACAGGGTTTGAGGCCTCGCACAGTTATTATTGCGCAAATATTGTACAATGCACATGTAAAACAAGCTGGTATTCGCCGCCGGAATCCGTACCATACGCGGCATACTTTTGCCTGCTGGCTTCTTGTCAGCCGGTGCAAACCCGTCCTTTATCGCGAATCAGATGGGACATGAAAACGCGCAAATGGTGTATGAAGTTTACGGGACGTGGATTGAAGAACTTAACGGCGATCGGGTATTGATGCTGAACAATAAGTTAGCCCTGTAAAAAACTTTGCCCCTTATATGCCCCTTTTGGTTTAGAGATACTGAAAAATGAAATCAAATCAATCAGATAACAAGAAAGAGCAGTACAACCTCAACAAGCTGCAGAAGCGTCTGCGCCGTAACGTCGGCCAGGCGATTGCTGACTTTAATATGATCGAAGAGGGTGACCGGATTATGGTATGCCTTTCCGGCGGCAAGGACAGCTACACCATGCTGGAAATTCTGCGCAACCTGCAGCAGAGCGCGCCGGTTTCCTTCTCGCTGGTGGCGGTGAACCTCGATCAAAAGCAGCCGGGTTTCCCGGGGCATATTCTGCCGGAATATCTGGAAGCCCAGGGCGTGGAATATAAGATTGTCGAAGAAGATACTTACGCCATCGTTAAAGATAAGATCCCGGAAGGCAAAACCACCTGCTCGCTCTGCTCACGTCTTCGCCGTGGCATTCTGTACCGTACGGCAACCGAACTGAGCTGCACCAAGATCGCTCTGGGACATCACCGTGACGATATCGTGCAGACGCTGTTTCTGAACATGTTTTACGGTGGGAAAATGAAAGGCATGCCGCCGAAGCTGATGAGCGACGACGGTAAACATATCGTCATCCGTCCTCTGGCCTACTGCCGCGAGAAGGACATTGAGCGTTTCGCCATCGCCCGTGAATACCCGATTATCCCGTGCAACCTGTGCGGCTCGCAGCCTAACCTGCAACGTCAGGTGATTGGCGATATGCTGCGCGACTGGGATAAACGTTATCCGGGCCGTATTGAAACCCTGTTCAGCGCCATGCAGAACGTGGTGCCTTCGCACCTCGCTGATACTGAACTGTTTGACTTCAAAGGCATCGTCCACGGCAGCGAAGTCGTTGACGGCGGCGATCTGGCCTTCGATCGCGAAACCCTGCCAATGCAGCCCGCTGGCTGGCAGCCGGAAGACGAAGACGACGCGCCCGTTCGTCTTGATATCCTGCAGGTAGGCTAAGCTCAACGTTTCAAGGGGGGAGCGTGTCGCGATCGCAACGCCTGCTGGATCTGCTCCAGCTACTGCGCAACCACCGCTTCCCCGTCCCCGGCGCCCAGCTCGCCAGCACACTCGGCATCAGCCTGCGCACGCTCTACCGCGATATCGCCACGCTGCAACAGCAGGGTGCCGATATTGCCGGTGAGACGGGTCTGGGCTACGTGCTGAACCCGGGGTTTACGCTTCCCCCGCTGATGTTCAGCGAAGAGGAGATTGAGGCGCTGGTTTTAGGCTCCCGCTGGGTTGCCAGCCGCACCGATACCGGCCTGAGCCAGTCGGCAAAAAGCGCGTTAAGCAAGATCGCCGCGGTGCTTCCCACTGAGCTGCGCTACAGCCTCGACAGTAACGGTCTGATGGCCGCACCTTCTGCCAACCCGCAGGTTGAAAACGTGGATTTTGTCGCCATCCGGCGGGCAATCAGACACGAACTGACGGCCACCCTCACCTACCGTGACGGCAAGGATCACTCCTCCCGTCGTGTTATCTGGCCGTTCCTGCTGGGCTATTTCGATAACCTGCATATTCTCGGCGCGTGGTGCGAACTGCGCGGTGACTTCCGCCATTTCCGCACCGACCGCATTATCTCCCTGCAATTACACTCCACCCGCTATCCCCGCTGTCGCGCCGCGTTGATAAAGCAGTGGCGCGAACAGCAG
This sequence comes from Erwinia sp. GW821-FHT03D09, assembly GCF_059420805.1. Lineage (NCBI taxonomy): Bacteria > Pseudomonadati > Pseudomonadota > Gammaproteobacteria > Enterobacterales > Erwiniaceae > Erwinia > Erwinia sp. GW821-FHT03D09. The sequence continues at coordinate 250,108 of NZ_JBWKUK010000004.1, read as the reverse complement.
TTCCCGGACAGGCCCGCTCAATAATCCGGCGTTAGTAACGAGCGGGAGGATCGATAATCGGCTCGGGATCGACCGGCGGCGGATCGGGCATTGGCTGCGGCGTGGGTATTGGCCCGGGAACGGGTACGGGATCGCTCAGTGGTTCAGAACCGCGAATAGCATCAGGCTGCTTAATCATTTTACTGTCCCCTCTGTTTTCAACGCGTGAACATTAAGCGTAGGACATCTGACCGGGCTGGCAAACGGGCAAAAAAAAGCCGGCTCAGAGCCGGCGTCGTACGAATTAAATGTGCTATGCATTAATTCTAAAAATGAAGTAAGACAATTATGGAGCGCAACGCCCATCGCTTGACGTTGCATTCACCTGCGGAAGAGATTTTGCCCTCAACACCGTTGCCAGTTATTGACGTCGATCAGTTTTAAACGCCTTTATCGGACAATAATTTACTCTCTTCACAGCCATTTACGTCTTCGTAACCACCACGCAACGCCCAACACCAGGACAGCTAACAACAGGCAAAACAGACCGAAGCCAAAACGCCAGCTGCCGCCCGGAATGCCGCCAAGGTTGACGCCGAACAGCCCGGTCAGGAACGTGGTGGGCAGGAAAACCACCGCCATCAGCGACATGGTATAGGTGCGGCGGTTCATCGCTTCTGCCATCACCGAGCTGATTTCATCGGACAGTACCCCGGTCCGCGCCACGCTGGCATCCAGATCGTCCAGCCCGCGCCCCAGCCGGTCGGCAATGTCCTGCATACGGCGGCGGTCGTCATCGCTCATCCACGGCAGGCGCTCGCTGGCCAGCCGCGAAAACACGTCCCGCTGCGGGGCCATATAGCGGCGCATAATAATCAGCTGCTTGCGGATCAGCGCCAGCTCGCCGCGCGGCGGCACCTGCTGGTCCACAACGGCATCCTCGAGTTCGATGATTTTATCATGCAGATCCTCAATAAATTCGCTGGTGTGATCGGTCAGCGAATCGCACACGTCCACCAGCCAGCTGCCGCCGTTGTGCGGACCGTTACCATTTTGCAGATCGGTCAGCACTTCATCAATGGCAAACACTTTGCGCCGCCGGGTGGAGACAATCAGCCTTTCGTTGATAAACACGCGGATAACCACCAACTGATCGGGCCGCGATTCGCTGTTCAGATTCACACTGCGCAGGGTGATCATCGTTCCGTCGCCAAGGCGACTGACTCGCGGGCGCATGCTGTCGCCGCCCAGTGCATCGCGTACATTGTCCGGCAGCAGCGGTGTGGTGGTCAGCCATTCGGCGCTTTCGGGATGGGTGTAATTCAGGTGCAGCCAGCACGGATGGTCACACGTGAGTACTTCGCTGTCGGCTATCGGGATCATCCCACCGTGACCATCCAGCTGACATGAGATAATCGCATCCGATACCTGTAAGGATTTACCTGCAATAACGTCCACTTTCTGCCCCGCTTTCAACATAATCAATACGATACAGTCTAGCGTGCGGACCAGCAGTTGCAAAATATTGCACGCGGTCACAATGGTTAGAAAACATGACAGCGGCAACGCCGCGTGCAACACACATCGCTGTCCTTGCACTGGCAATTCTGGCACACCCTCTGTCCGCCGTAGCATAGCCGGCTTTGTCGCCCTGATTTACGTTGGTGATAAGCGTAGTGTCTGCGTTCGCAGACATCATTCCCCTCAGGAGACCAGGCCACGATTAACAACCTGCATTATAAAAGCTTGCTGGAAACAGGCCGACTGATTCAGTCGAAAGAGATCGCATCCGTTGAAGTGACCACCGCCCTGCTGGATCGCATTGCCTCGCTGGATGCTGATTTGCACAGTTACTTTTACGTGATGCGCGACAGCGCTCTGCAGCAGGCGGCTGAAGCCGATCGCGAAATCGCGCAGGAGATAATACGCGGCCCGCTGCACGGCGTCCCCCTCGCGCTGAAGGATTTGATCTGGACCAAAGATGCCCCTACCAGCCACGGCATGCTGATCCACCAGGCGCAATTCCTGCTGCTATACCCAACGCAGATAATGCAGACCCCTGAATAAATGAACGACGACTAATAGCTATAGCGCCCTCGAAGTGAAGTAGTAAGGTTAATAAGAAGATTTACGGGTTACGGACAGAAGCAATCAGAGACACGCAGACGGCGCTGTCTGCACAGATTTGAAAGGCGGGCCACATCTTTGGGGCCGATTGTATCAAGCAATTAGCGGGCTATTTTTTGTGTTTCATGGCAAACGCAGCTATTCCGCGGCTGGATCTCGCCTGAAAATAAAGTATTTAACTGCGGAATTAAAAATGCGCACCAATAAATGACACTCAGCGCCAGGCTGGTGTACGAATATCTTTATCGAGAGATAAACGAACTGGCATTTATAACAAAAGACATGGCTAAGACAACAAAGAAAATATCACCTGAACGTCAGGGTGGAAAAATTAACCTATTTTATATTCTGCCATTTTCATCAACGAAGCCGATTCTTTTGTATTAAAAATAACTCAATGATGCTGCCGCCTGTCGTCCTCTAACAAGGCTGTTGACGGACAACAACTCTGGCTGGAAAAAGGTGAGCCCGTTCACGGAATCCAGTTTTTGCCGTTTCCCCCCCTTGTCAGCCTGCCGTAACTGAGGAACTATTTGCGTTAACAAATCAGGATTGCTACTGAATTTCAGGCAAAACCTAAACAGCTTTTTATGGACCCTGGGTCCGTCTGAAGCTGTTTAGGTTTTTTTTTGGCCTGAATTCAGTAACGGCCCGTTGACAAGATGTCAGAACCAGGAGCATACGATGAAGTACCAGGCGTTATCAGAAGAGATCCTGCAAGGGGTTGGCGGCAAGGCGAATATCAGTTCGGTGATACATTGCGCAACCCGACTGCGTTTTAAACTGAAGGACGGCAGTAAAGCCGATACTGCCGGGCTGAAAAAGAACCCGGGAGTGATTATGGTCGTGGAAAGCGGCGGCCAGTATCAGGTGGTGATCGGCAATCACGTCAGTGATGTTCATCAGGCGCTGCTGTCCGTGGCGGGTCTGGGTGACGGGAGCGGTAACGGTAGTGATGAACAAAAAGGCTCGCTGTTTGCCCACCTGATTGACGTTATTTCCGGCATCTTCACCCCGTTTATCGGTGTGATGGCCGCGTCAGGCATTCTGAAAGGCCTGCTTTCCCTCGCCCTGGCGCTGAATGTAATTAGCGAAAACGCCGGCCTGTACAAAATCCTGTTTGTCGCCAGCGATGCGCTGTTCTACTTCCTGCCGGTGGTGCTGGGCTACTGCGCGGGCAAGAAGTTCGGTGGCAATGCCTTTACCACCATGACTATCGGCGCAGCACTGGTGCACCCGCTGATGCTGGCTGCTCTGAATGCCGGGCAAAGCGGTTGGCATTCAGCCCACCGTGGGCCGCGTGCTGTCACCGGTTAACGGCACCGTTGCTTCACTGTTCCGAACCCGTCACGCCACTGGCCTTGAGGCCGATAACGGTGCGGAAGTGCTGATCCACGTGGGCATCGACACGGTGAAACTCGACGGCCTGCACTTTACCGCACACGTCCGCCAGGACGATCGCGTCAGCGTCGGCGACCTGCTGCTGGAGTTTGATATCGAGGCGATACGTGCCGCCGGTTATGACCTGACCACGCCGGTGCTGGTCAGCAACAGCGATGACTATATCGGAAAGAATTGCTCTCTGAACAATGGGAACGTGACAGTATCCAAAAGCTAACGGAACGGCTGTCGGCTGCCGGTTGTTTCTTTGATCGGCAGGGCAAGGGTAGCCATGAAATATGGTGTAACCCTGTTACACAGAAAAATTGTCTGTGCCGTTTACCATCGTTTCGAAACATACTGCAAATGGTATTTTGAAACAGGCAGGAATAGAAAAAGCATTTTGACACCAGCCCGTCCAAAACCAATTACCCGCCTGCCACCCCTCCCGGCTTTACTTCTCATCTCACCAGGTATTCCAGCCACAAGGTTCTGATACCACCCTTTAGCGGCCAACTGGATTATGCCGATGCCTGTATAGAAAGCCATCCAGCGAAGGTCACATGCTGGAAAACGTTCATTGCCCACAAGGCGGCATAATCTACGAGAAAGGCCACCAGCAAATGCTGATGGCCTCTGTGTTTTTCAATCGTTGTGGATCGTCTTTGATAACTGGTTAATCACTAGTGCTTCAGAATATACATCGTGCGGCTGTAGGCGACGTCTTCCGGGTTGGTAATGGGATAGCCCTTCACGTACGGTTTAATCAGTCGGCCATTGGTGTACTGATAAATCGGTGCAATCGGCGCGCGTTCGGCAATCATCTGCTCGGCACGGTTATAGTCGTCGTTACGCGCTTTCGCAATGGTCTCCCGGCTGGCTTTCTCCATCAGCGCATCGTATTCCGGGCTTTTAAAGCGGGCGATATTGCCGCTGTGGGCCGAGGTCAGCAGGCTGAGGAACGTAGACGGTTCGTTATAGTCACCCACCCAGGAGGCGCGGATAATATCGAAATTCCCGCTGTTCCGGCTGTCGATGTAGGTTTTCCACTCCTGGTTTTGCAGCTTAACGTTGACGCCCAGATTTTTCTTCCACATCGACGCCACGGCAATAGCGATTTTCTGATGCGTTTCCGATGAGTTATACAACAGGGTCAGGTCCAGCGGCTTCGAGGGGCCGTAACCTGCGGCCGCCAGCAGGGATTTGGCCTGTGCGTTAAGATCCGCCTGGCTGTGCTGCTGCAGGAAACTTTCCTTCGGTGCAAATCCGGCGGTCACATCCGGGGTGAAGTGCCAGGCCGGTTTTTCGCCGGTGCCCAGTACCTTTTCGGCAATGATTTTACGATCGATACTCCACGACAGCGCCTGCCGCACGCGCACGTCCGCCGTTGGTCCCTTCTGGGTATTGAAGGCGTAATAGTAGGTACCCAGCTGATCCGGGGTATACACCTCGCCCGGCAGCTGTTTTTTCAACAGCCCATACAGCTCTTTCGGGAAGGACTCAGTGATATCGATGTCCCCGGCGCGATAGCGTTTGGTGGCGCTCGACTCTTCGCTAATCGGCACAAAGGTGACTTTGTTCAGCACCGAGTGGGCGTTATCCCAGTAGTTCGGGTTGCGCACCAGCACCAGTTTTTCATTTACCACGCGGCTTTCCAGCTGATACGCGCCATTGCCCACCAGATTGCCGGGGCGCGTCCATTGATCGCCAAACTGCTCGATGACTTTTTTCGGCACCGGGAACAGGCTGAAATTCGCCGTCAGGCTGACAAAATACGGCACCGGTTTATCCAGCGTCACTTTCAGGTGGGTCGCATCGGTTGCCGTCACCCCCAGCTTGTCCGGGGTCATCGTTCCCTTGACGATCGCACCGGCGTTTTCAATACCCGCCAGTTCGGCAAACCACGCGAAGGTTGAGGTATTTTTCGGATCGACCAGACGCTGCCAGCTGTAGACGAAATCGTCGGCGGTAACCGGATCGCCGTTGGACCAGCGGGCATCTTTACGCAGGGTAAAAACCCAGGTTTTGTTATCGTTGCTTTGCCAGCCGGTGGCGACGCCGGGAATGATTTTTCCGCTGGCATCCTGGTTGGTCAGCCCTTCAAACAGATCGCGGATCACCGGGATTTCCGGCAGTCCCACAGCCTTGACCGGGTCCAGCGAAGCCGGTTCATCTTTGATATGGCGCACAATTTCCTGGCTGGCCGCCAGCGGGGTTCCGGGCGGCACGTCGGCAGCGCGCGCGGCAGAGGAAATACACAGCGCCAGAACGGCGAGCGCGGGAACAGAAAAAGCCTTCTTCATAAAGACATCCTTAGCTGTCAGCAGCAGACGATAAGCGGCGGGTCTGAAATATTGCAGAAACTGTAGCGCAGTTTGTCGCGGAACAGGCATATTTTTCAACGGGCTGTGTCAAAAGCCTCACTTTTTTCTTTTCTGCCTGCCACCCACTCTCTGCTACGCTGATTTGAGTATAGTGTCAGCATGACGCGTTTTTTCTGGAGCCCATTATGTCGTTACTTCATCCCCGCCCGCTGCGCGGCCGCCTGGACACCAACGGGAAGCAGTACGGTCAGTCGCTGCTCGGCGCGCCGCTGTTGTGGTTTCCGGCCCCGGCCGCCGATGAGAAGAGCGGGTTAATTCTTGCCGGCACCCACGGCGACGAAAACGCCGCGGTCGTCACCCTTTCCTGCGCCATGCGTTCTTTGCAGGACCAGCACCGACGCCATCACGTGGTGCTGGCGGTGAATCCGGACGGCTGCCAGCTGGGGCTTCGCGCCAACGCCAATGGCGTTGACCTTAACCGCAATTTCCCGGCGGCCAACTGGCAAAACGGTGACACGGTTTATCGCTGGAACAGCGCGGCGGAGGAACGGGATGTCGTGCTTTCCACCGGCGATCGTGCCGGTTCAGAACCGGAAACCCAGGCGCTGTGCCAGCTCATCCATCAGCTGAAGCCACAATGGATCGTTACCTTCCACGAACCGCTGGCCTGCATTGAAGATCCGCACGAAAGCCCGCTGGGGCAGTGGCTGGCGGAACAGACCGAACTGCCTCTGGTGACCAGCGTAGGCTATGCCACCCCCGGTTCGTTCGGCAGCTGGTGCGCCGATCTTAACCTGCCCTGCATTACCGCCGAACTGCCGCCGATTTCGGCCGATGAAGCTACCGAACGGTATCTGGCGGCGATGGTGGCGCTACTTTGCTGGCAGCCGCGATAGCTCGATGCGCCCGCAGCTGAACGGCAGCGCGGGCTCTGCATCCACCGCCAGCCAGGTCGGACCGTCGAGATCGACAAAGCGAGCCTGTGGTACCAGCGGTAGCGCGGCGCGAATGGCGCGTGAAGTACAAAGCATGCAGCCGAGCATGATGTCGAAGCCCTGCTGACGGGCTTCTGCCGCCAGCGCCAGCGCTTCGGTCAGGCCACCTGTTTTATCCAGCTTAATATTGACCATCTCGTAGCGACCGCGCAGCCGGGGCAGATCCTCTCGCGTATGGCAGCTCTCATCGGCGCAGATTGGCAGCGGGTGAATAAAGTTTTCGAGCGCGGCATCTTCGTCGGCGAGCAGCGGCTGCTCCAGCATCGCCACGCCGAGATCGGCCAGCAGCTGGCAGCGTGCCGCCAGGCCTTCGGCATGCCAGGACTCATTGGCGTCAATAATCAGCGTGGCCTGAGGGACCGCCGCGCGGATCGCCACCAGACGTTCAGCAATCAGATGATTGTCCAGCTTGATTTTTAACAGTCTTGCACCGTTCTGCCACAGCGCCAGCGCGCTGCTGGCCATCATTTCCGGTACGTCAATGCTGACGGTCTGCGCCATATCGATAACCTGCGGTTCCGGCTCTGCGGTCAGCTGCCACAGACTGCGCCGGGTAAGCTGCGACTCCAGCTGCCACAGCGCGCTGTCAATGGCGTTGCGCGCCGCGCCTGCAGGCAGCACCTGCTGGAGCCGGTCACGGGTCATTCCCTGTTCAAGCTGCGGGATGATACTGCTACTCAGAGCCAGCACCGATTCTTCACTCTCGCCGTAGCGTGCATAGGGCGAACATTCGCCCTGCACCCTGATGCCATGCTCTTCCATCTCTACCACTACTACGCCCACTTCATTGCGGGTGCCGCGGGCGATGACGAACGGCGTATGCAACGGCCAGCTTTCCGGGTACACCTTCACTGCTCTCATGCTCATGTCCTTATATGCCCTGGGCTTTTAATTTTGTTATCGTTTTTTACTGTCTCATAGCTCCAGCATGACATACACTGAAAGCGTTTAAACACCATTAACATTAAAAGGATAGTCTATGTCTCAGACCGTACATTTTCAGGGTAACCCGGTTTCCGTTGACGGCCAAATCCCTGGTCCAGGCCAGAGCGCGAAACCCTTTACCCTGGTCGCGAAAGACCTTGCCGATGTCTCTCTTTCGCAGTACGCAGGTAAACGTAAGGTGCTGAATATTTTCCCAAGTATTGATACCGGCGTTTGTGCGGCATCGGTGCGTAAATTCAACCAGCTGGCTAACGATCTGGACAACACCGTGGTGCTGTGCATTTCTGCAGACCTGCCGTTTGCTCAGTCCCGCTTCTGCGGTTCTGACGGTCTGAGCAACGTGGTAACCCTGTCCACCCTGCGCGGCGGTGAGTTCAAGAAAGACTACGGTGTGGCTATTGCTGAAGGTCCGCTGGCCGGTCTGACTGCCCGCGCGGTGGTGGTACTGGATGAGCAGGATAACGTGCTGTACAGCGAGCTGGTGAATGAAATCACCACCGAACCAGACTACGATGCGGCGCTGGCTGCACTGAAGTAACTGTGTTACAGGCCAGCCGCCCGGCTGGCCTTCTGTTGTTTCCCGACTACTCGCTATCCGTTTTCTTCTGGCTCAAGCCATATTCGCGCAGCTTATTGGCAATCGCGGTGTGCGATACGCCCAGCCGTTTCGCCAGCTTGCGCGTGCTGGGATAAGAGAGATAAAGACGGGTCAGAACCGACTGCTCAAAGCGGCTGGTAATTTCGTCCAGTGAACCTTCAATAGCCTCATCGCCCAGCGGCATTTCCATCGCATACTCCGGCAGCGCAATATCCTGCGGACGCAGCTCATGGCCTTCCAACTGAGCCAGCGCGCGATATAAAGCGTTTTTTAACTGGCGCACATTCCCCGGCCAGGTGTACCGCGTCAGGAAGCCGTTCAGCTGCGGCGACAGTTTCGGCCTCGCCATTCCCTGCTCGTCGGCAAAGCGGGCGACAAACATTTCCGTCAGCGGCAGGATATCCTGCGGACGGTCACGCAACGGCGGCAAATTCAGCGTCAGCACGTTGAGTCGATAGAACAGATCTTCACGGAATTCCCCACGCTGCACCAGCTCCATCAGGTTACGCTGGGTGGCGCAGATCACTCGCACATCGACGTGAACCTCATGCTCTTCCCCCACGCGGCGGAAGGTGCCGTCGTTCAGGAAGCGCAGCAGCTTGGTTTGCATACTCGGCGACATTTCACCGATTTCGTCCAGTAGCACCGAGCCGCCGCTGGCCTGCTCGAAGAAGCCTTTTTTACCTTCCAGCGCGTTCGGATAGGCGCCGGCCGCGTGGCCAAACAGCTCGCTTTCGGCCACATCGTCCGGCAGCGACGCGCAGTTCAGGGCCAGAAACGGCTTTTTACCACGCGCGCTGCGCAGATGGCAGGCACGCGCCAGCATATCCTTACCGGTGCCGGTATCGCCGACAATCAGCAGCGGCGCGTCCAGCATCGCCAGCTTGCGGGCCTGGTCAACGACCTGACGCATTTTGCTGCTGACGGCAACGATGTGCTGGAAGTCGCTGTCATCGTTCACCGCCAGGTTTTGTAACTGCTGCCCCATGCGGGCGGTGGATTTCAGCAGTACCACCGCACCCGCAGGCGTGGTGGCATTGTTTTCCTCGTCGCGGGCGTAAATCGGCGTCACTTCCATCAGGAAATCGCGCCCCTGCAACACCACATGGTGCGCCTGTGCCTCAATGTGCTCACTTTCCAGCCAGCGCTGGAAATTAAAGCCGGGGATCAGCGCGCCCGCGCTGTAGTTACGCATTTTCTCTTCATTGAGATCGAATAACGACTGCGCGGCCGGGTTCGCCAGCTCTACTTTGCTTTTTAAATCAATGGAAAATACCGGCTCCGGGAGGGCAACAAGCAGCGCGCTGAGCGCACGGTGCTCGCGTTCAGACGGCAGAAACGCGACCGTACGCACGTCGGTCACGCCGGGGATACGGCGGATTTCCGCCATCAGCTGGCTGAACTGTTCGAAGCTGATGGTAGAAAAGTTCAGATAGATGCGGCCGATGGCGGCAATTTCGATACCGCGCAGATCGATGCTGCGTTCTACCAGCAGATCCAGCAGTTCACGGGTCAGACCAATTCGGTCCTGGCAAAATACTTCGAGACGCATGGATGTAAACCCTTATTGTTGCGGTGTCTGGCACTGCCACAATAATACGCTATCCCACGGCTTCTCAGAAGTATTCTGTCAGTAAAAGTTGACAGCAACTGTAATCAGCCGTGTTATTTTTCCCGATCGGGCGAACGTTTCAGGCTCTCTTTCAGCTGGCCTACCAGTTCGCGGCGGAAATCCCCCAGGCGAGGCTTATCATCTTCAAGCCACGGCAGCGGGCGGCAGAGTTCCATCGCTTTGATCCCGAGACGCGCGGTCAGCAGTCCCGCGCCAATGCCCTGCGCGGCACGCGCCGACAGCCGCGCCGCCAAATCCTGCGACATCCAGTCCATGCCCACTTCCCGCACCAGCTCCGATGCGCCGGCGAAAGCAATATTCAGCAGCACCAGTTTAAACAGGCGCAGACGACTGAAATAACCCAGCTCAATGCCATACAGCTGAGCGATGCGATTAACCAGACGCAGATTGCGCCAGGCGATAAAAGCCATATCCACCAGCGCCAGCGGACTGACGGCGATCATCAGCGTCGATTCCGCGGCGCAGCGGCTGATTTCGCGCCGCGCCTGGCGATCCAGCTGCGGCTGCACCAGTCGGGCATAAAGCGCCACCACTTCGCTGTCGTTGTGCGTTTCATGCAGCGAAGCCTGCCAGCGCTGTAACGCCGGGTTGCCACTGTCCAGTCCGGCCTGCTGCGCCAGCTTCTCGCAGAAGGTACGGCCCTTGCCCATTCCATGGCTGTGCAGCAGCTCGCGGCCGATATCACGCTCGGTCGCCCGCTCGCGCAGGCGGTAAAGCCGACGCCACTCCACGATGAGCGAACCCGCACCGGCGGCGACTATCAGCCCGCTGGCCACGCTGCCGGCAAGGGCAATCCAGTCCTGCGCGATCCAGGCCTGATGGGTCCACTGCACGCCCTGCGCCACCACGCTGATACCAAACAGGCCCAGCCCGGCGGTGACCATTTTGCGCCACAGGCTGCGCTCAGGACGCAGCGCGGCTTCCACCGCCAGCTCGCCCGCGCCCTCTTCCTGCACGTCAACTTCCGGCTCAACGGCAATAAACCGATCCTGCTGTTCGGCAAATTCCCGCTGCTGCCGCAGGACCGTCGCCTGCTCTTTGGCCAGTGGTTCGGCAAAATCCATGCGCGGTTTAATCGGTGTATTCATCGCAGCTTATCTCCCAGTAAAAATTCCAGCGCGGCATCCATACGAATATGCGGCAGCGGTCTGTCGATATCCAGCGCCTGCGGACGGAACTGCTCAAAATGAAAACCCTGCTGCTGCCAGAAGGCACTGCCGGGAAGACGGGGCGGCACCTCGCCCGGATAGACCGTCAGCGGGACACCATCGGCCAGTCGGTGACCGCGTAACGCCGGGATGCTTTCTCCCTGATGCTCAACGTAACCGCTCTGCGTTGCCTGCACCGAGGCCAGGCCAACGCAGTCCATGGTGATACCTTCAAACGCGGCGTTTTGCCAGGCGTCCTGCACCAGCTGCTGCAGGAGTGAGACCAGATTAGCGTGCTGATCGGCGGTGACATGATCGGACTTGGTGGCGGCGAACAACAGCTTATCGATCACCGGGGAGAACATCCGGCGGAACAGCGTACGCTGGCCGTACGAGAAGCTTTGCATCAGCTGAGTCAGCGCCAGACGCATATCGTTAAACGCCTGCGGTCCGCTGTTCAACGGCTGTAAACAGTCAACCAACACAATCTGACGATCGAAACGCAGAAAATGATTCTTGTAGAAATCCTTCACCACGTGCTGGCAGTAGTATTGATAGCGCGCACGCAGCATACCGATATTACTGCCGGCATCCGCCTGCGCCAGCCGGGTTTCACCACCCTCTGCCACTTCCGGCCAGGGGAAAAACTGTAGCGCAGGGGCGCCGGCCATTTCGCCGGGCAGCACAAAGCGGCCGGGCTGAATAAAATGCAACCCCTCCTGCTTACAGCGCTGAAGATATTCGGTCCACGCGGCGGCGATCTCCGCCAGCCGGTTTTCGTCCGCCGGGGCCAGCGGGTCCAAACCGCTGCACAGCTGCTGCCATTTTTGCGACCACTGGGCACGATCACCCTGCAACAGCCCGGTCATCTGCCGCGACCAGCTGAGATAATCCTGCGCCAGCATCGGCAGGTCGAGCAGCCATTCGCCAGGATAGTCTACGATTTCGAGATACAGCGTGGAGGCATCGGTAAAATGGCGCAGCAGCGAATCACGCGAGCGGTAGCGCAGCGCCAGGCGCATTTCGCTGACGCCGCGCGTTGGGGTTGGCCAGTCCGGCGGCGTGCCGTGCAGCTGCGCCAGCCCTTCATCGTAGGTAAAGCGTGGGATGCCCAGATCGCGCTGCGGTACGCGCTTCACGCCCAGCAGCCGCTGCTCGCGCACGGCGGTAAACAGCGGCAGTCTGGCGTCGGTGTTTACATTCAGAAGCTGGTTGACCAGCGAGGTGATAAAAGCGGTTTTACCGCTGCGGCTCAGGCCGGTAACGGCGAGGCGCAGATGGCGATCCACGCCGCGATTCACCAGCGACATCAATTCATTTTGCAGTCGTTTCATCAGGAGCCAGCTACCTCAGGTGTTTGATTGTCCTTAGTTTAACACACTGGCGCTAGCGGGCAGGTTTCATCCATTTTGCTACAGCCCCCCGCATCACGCAGCGGAGCAGTGGTTCCAGCGCCCACGCCAGTAAAATTTTCAACGGTTTGCGCGCCACGGATTTTACCGCCCAGCCGCTCAGGCCCGCCGGGCCATAGGTAATGGCGCTGATCAGTATAAATTTCCCCGCCTTTTTTAGCGCGGGGGCAGCCTGATGACGCAGGATCGATTTCCCGTGACGCATAGTTTTCTCCACGTGAGTAGACACAATCAAAGCTGGCTGAAGCGGCTACGCACGGTAAAGGTTTCTGACGTGACGTAACGCTCCACCTCGCGCAGCTGCTGTTCGCCGCCGCGCAGCTCGCGGCTAAGCTCATCCAGCAGCTGGGATGCATTCAGCGACGACTGGTTGTCCAGTTCGCTCTGCGGCATCTCATCCAGCACCAGAGCCAGCGCCGCATAGGCGACCAGGGTAAATACAAACAGCCCGAAGAACATCGACAACACCACAATCACCCGTACCAGCCGCACCGGAATATCCAGATAGTTAGCAATCCCGGCGCAGACGCCCTTTAGCTTGCCCTGCTGCGGAATACGGTAAAGCTTATGGCGATGGTTCATGGCTGCCTCCAGTTCGGATGCTCGGCGTCGAGAATCGCTTCCAGCGCCTGAATGCGCTCACGCATTTTTTTCGCATCGCCGGTCAGCTGTTGCAGCCGCTGCAGGTCCCCCTGCGACAGATCGCCACCGCGGTTCTGCCGGTTGCTGTAGTGCAGCCACAGCCAGATCGGCGCGACGAACAGCACAAAAATAGTTAACGGTATAGCAAGAAATAACGCGCTCATTGATTCTCCTTAATACAGGCCCGTTGACGGTTAGCTTACTCGCTGCGGCTCATTTTAGCTTTCAGGGCCGCCAGCTGCTGGCTGATTTCATCGTCCGCCTGCAGTTCAGCAAACTGCTGGTCGAGGGTTTTCTTTTTACCAAAGCTGTGGCTTTCGGCTTCCGCTTCCATATGGTCGATGCGGCGCTCGAACGACTCAAAGCGCGCCATCGCTTCATCGATTTTACCGCTGTCCAGCTGGCGACGAACGTCACGAGAAGAAGAAGCCGCCTGGTGACGCAGAGTCAGCGCCTGTTGGCGAGCACGTGTTTCATTCAGTTTGTTCTCCAGTTCACCGATTTCGCCTTTCATGCGGGTCAGGCTCTCTTCCACCTGGCTGGATTCCTGCTGCAGCACGGCGATCAGGTCGGTTAATTTCTGTTTTTCAATCAGCGCAGCGCGAGCCAGATCTTCTTTATCTTTGCTCAGTGCCAGCTCGGCCTTATCCTGCCACTCCGCCTGTTGGGTTTCCGCCTGGTCAATGCGGCGCAGCAGCTGTTTCTTTTCGGCCAGCGCGCGGGCGGAGGTGGTACGCACTTCCACCAGCGTATCTTCCATTTCCTGAATCATCAGGCGAACCAGCTTCTGCGGATCTTCGGCCTTTTCCAGCAGCGCGTTAATATTGGCGTTCACGATGTCGGCGAAACGAGAAAAAATTCCCATAATACAATCCTCTTCAATTAGATCCCGGCGTCTGCCGTTTAAACACGTTGATCGTGCGGTACGGGATAACACTATTCAAAAGGCGTGCCAGTTTTTATATTATTGATTTTTAATGGCCATACGTATTTACAGCCGCCAGGATAAACTCTACAGTGGTTAATCTCGCTAAATCCTGGTGAATTTCATTATGAGCGATCGTTCCGACACCCTGCTGGGGGAATCAAACAACTTTCTGGAAGTGCTGGAGCAGGTTTCCAGACTCGCGCCGCTGAATAAACCGGTGCTGGTGGTGGGTGAACGTGGCACGGGGAAAGAGCTGATAGCCAGCCGCCTGCATTACCTGTCATCCCGCTGGCAGGGGCCGTTTATTTCACTGAACTGCGCGGCGCTGAATGAAAATCTGCTGGACTCCGAACTGTTCGGCCATGAGGCGGGCGCGTTTACCGGTGCGCAGAAGCGCCATCTGGGCCGCTTTGAGCGCGCGGACGGCGGTACGCTGTTTCTTGATGAGCTGGCTACCGCGCCAATGCTGGTGCAGGAAAAGCTGCTGCGGGTGATTGAATACGGCCATCTTGAACGCGTTGGCGGCAGTCAACCGTTGCAGGTCAGCGTACGGCTGGTGTGCGCCACCAACGACGATCTGCCGCAGCTGGCGCGTGAAGGGAAATTCCGTGCCGACCTGCTCGACCGGCTGGCGTTTGACGTCGTGCAGCTGCCGCCACTGCGCGAGCGCCGCAGTGATATTCTGGTGATGGCACAGCACTTCGCCATGCAGATGTGCCGCGAACTCGGTCTGCCGCTGTTCCCCGGTTTTTCATCCGGCGCGCAGCAGGAGCTGCTGGCTTACGGCTGGCCCGGTAACGTGCGCGAGCTGAAAAACGTGGTGGAGCGTTCGGTGTATCACCATGCGGACAGCGAGCGGTTGCTGGATACCATCATCATCAACCCGTTCAGCAAAACGTCACCAGGGGAACAGGCCGAAGCGGACAAAGGCGATCCCCTGCCCGACCTGCCTTTTGACCTTCGTCACTGGCAGCAGCGTCAGGAGCGCCTGCTGGTAGAAAAAAGCCTCGCTCAGGCGCGATTTAACCAGCGGCGGGCCGCAGAATTGCTGGGCGTTAGCTACCACCAGCTGCGGGCGATGCTGAAAAAGCACGCGATCGGCGGGGATGAATAACGGACAAAAAAAAGCCCACTCAAGATGGGCTGAAAAATACTGGAAGCAATGTGAGCAATGTCGTGCTCTTCTCCGGTAGAGCCACCGGTGAAGCGCAAGCCAATAATAATCATTCTCACTTCTTTTTGTAAAGTACTTTGTTGAGAATCCTTCTCATTACCGTAGTGATATTGGGTGTATTTTGAACACCCCTGGTAACAGTATGCTCTTTTGCAGGCGAATTAGCCGTCAGTTATCCTGCCGGGCTGTAGCCATACGGTGAGAGTGCGGTACACTCTGCTTATGCCTTAAATATCAGACCAATTATGCGCAAACTATTTTCCACCCTGTTACTCAGCCTCGGCGTTTTCAGTGCCCAGGCGTGGTCGGCAACGCCCGGCGATATCCGCCAGAGCGGGTTTGTCTACTGCGTTAACGGCGTTATGAACACCTTTAATCCGCAGATGGCCAGCGGCGGTCTGGTGGTGGATACCCTTGCCGCGCAGTTTTACGACCGTCTGCTGGATGTTGATCCTTATACCTACCGGCTCATCCCCGAGCTGGCTGAAAGTTGGGAAGTACTGGATAACGGCGCGACCTACCGTTTCCATCTGCGCCAGAAGGTCGCCTTCCAGAAAACCGCGTGGTTTACGCCAACAAGGCCGATGAACGCCGATGATGTGGTCTTCAGTTTCGATCGCGTGTTTAATCGCCAGCATCCCTGGCATAACGTTAACGGCGGCAGCTATCCCTACTTTGACAGCCTGCAATTTTCCGACGCGGTACAAAGCATAAAAAAACTGGATAAAAATACCGTTGAGATCCGCCTGAACAGCCCGGATGCTTCGTTTCTGTGGCATCTCGCCACCCACTATGCGCCCGTCCTTTCGGCGGAATACGCCGAAAAGCTGACCAAAAGCGATCGTCAGGAGCAGTTGGACCGCGAACCGGTCGGCACCGGGCCGTTTATGCTCAGCGAGTATCGCGCCGGGCAGTATATTCGCCTGCAGCGTAACGAAAATTACTGGAAAGGCACCCCGCGCATGTCGCAGGTGGTGATCGATCTCGGCGCGGGCGGCACCGGGCGCTTGTCCAAACTGCTGACCGGCGAGTGCGATGTGCTGGCCTATCCCGCCGCCAGCCAGCTTTCCATTCTGCGTGACGATCCGCGTCTGCGCCTGACGCTACGACCGGGGATGAATACCGCCTTTCTGGCCTTTAATACCCGCAAGCCACCGCTCGATCGCCCTGAAGTGCGCCAGGCGCTGGCGCTGGGGATTAATAATGAACGCCTGATGGAGTCGATTTTTTACGGTACGGCGGAAACCGCAGCCTCGATTTTGCCGCGCGCCTCCTGGGCCTACGACACCGATGCGCGCATTACCCCCTACAACCCGCAAAAGGCCCGCGAAGAGCTGAAAGCGTTGGGGATCGATAATCTGCATCTCAATCTGTGGGTGCCTTCCGCATCGCAGGCGTGGAACCCCAGCCCGATGAAAACCGCTGAACTGCTGCAGGCCGATCTGGCGCAGATCGGCGTGCGGGTGACCATTGTGCAGGTTGATGGCCGCTTCCAGGAGGCGCGCCTGATGGAGATGAACCACGATCTGACCCTGACCGGCTGGTCCACCGACAGTAACGATCCTGACAGCTTCTTCCGGCCGCTACTGAGCTGCGCGGCGATCGCTTCGCAGACCAACTACGCTCACTGGTGCAACCCCGAGTTCGACGATCTCGTCCACCGGGCGCTGCTTTCCCAGCAGCTGGCCACCCGTATCAACTATTACGATCGCGCCCAGGCGCTGCTGGCGAAAGAGCTGCCGGTGCTGCCGCTGGCTTATTCACTGCGCCTGCAGGCCTACCGCTATGATATTAAGGGACTGGTATTGAGTCCGTTTGGCAATGCGTCATTCGCCGGCGTCCATCGCGACAACGGTGAGGAGACTTCACCGTGATTATTTATACGCTGCGCCGGCTGGTGCTGTTTATCGTGACCCTGTTTATGCTGACGCTGATCGGCTTCAGCCTGAGCTATTTTACCCCCCATGCCCCGCTACAGGGCGCATCGTTGATCGACGCCTGGACCTTCTGGTTCAAAGGCATTCTGCAGCTGGATTTTGGCGTTTCGAGCATTAACGGCCAGTCGATTAACCAGCAGCTGCGTGAGGTTTTCCCGGCTACGCTGGAGCTGTGCTTTATGGCCTTTGCGCTGGCGATGCTGGTGGGCATCCCTCTGGGAATTGTGGCCGGTGTGATGCGTAATAAGTGGCAGGATAAGCTGCTGAGCGCCCTTGCTCTGCTGGGTTTTTCCCTGCCGGTATTCTGGCTGGCGCTGCTGCTGACACTGTTTTTCTCGCTCAATCTCGGCTGGTTGCCGGTGTCGGGCCGTTTCGATCTGCTGTATCCGGTGAAAAGTATTACCGGTTTTGCGCTGATTGATGCGTTTCTTTCCAATTCACCATGGCGACATGAGATGATTGTCAGCGCCCTCACCCATATGATCCTGCCGGTTGCCGCGCTGTCGGTGGCCCCCACCACCGAGGTGATCCGCCTGCTGCGCATCAGTACCCGTGACGTCATGGAGGAGAACTACGTTAAGGCAGCCGCCACGCGCGGGCTGTCGCTATTTACTATTATCCGCCGCCACGTGCTGCATAACGCCGTACCGCCGGTAATTCCGCGCCTCGGCCTGCAGTTCTCTACCATGTTAACGCTGGCGATGATTACCGAAATGGTCTTCAACTGGCCTGGCCTGGGCCGCTGGCTGATTAACGCCATCCGCCAGCAGGATTACGCGGCGATTTCCGCCGGGGTCATGGTAGTCGGCGCGCTGGTGATCGCGGTGAACGTGCTGGCCGATATCCTCGGGGCGATGACGAATCCGCTGAAGCATAAGGAATGGTATGCACTACGCTAGGGTATAAGTTCTGGTTACAAGTTCGCAGAATGTAAAATTCGTCGGCGGGGTAAAGTCCCGCCAATGCTATTTTAAAAACAACAACCATAGACTCGACACCAAGAAAAATATATTGATTAATTATAGTGTAAACCCGTTCAGGGAGAGCAGGATGAAATGGATAAAAATTTATTTTATTAGCACCTTTAGCATGACAACCTTATCAACGCATGCCAATGAAATAAATATAGAGAAAGAGTTAGCATCAGTTGAGGTTTTTTCTCTTGGCTTCAATGGTTTTGTAGCAAAAAAATGCCAGAACAACTGATCTATGAAAAAGTTCTTAATAACGACAATGCTGTTTTAATTTTTAAAAAAATAATACAAACCCTTGATTCCACGCCGGAAGACAAGGCCTATGCCGCCTGTGGGCTTTGGGCGAAAAATCAGTTGGATAATATTCACCCAGATAAAAAACTCGATAAAAAAACGGTTACTGTGTTAAAGGGAGACGTACTAAGAAAGGAAAAATTTAGCAGTTTAATAAATGGAATTAAAACCAATGGATGTAATTAAAGGAGTGCCATAATGGAAGTTTTAAATACGAAATCAAATGAGCAGGTATCTGGTGTAATGAATTGACAGGGTGGCAGGGAGTCAACGAATATTATAGATCTTCGCGGAAAAGATATGGGCTCATGGATCGATGCAGCAAACAGCTGCTGGAAACCGTGAACATCCTCCAGTATTATGTATCCAGCAGGGATTTATACTCTTAACTTCAGATTTTAATAACGTGACCTAAATTAAAATCATCGTTGAATTCCGCTAATTTAGGCGAAATTCAATAACTAATCATTTAAAATCTTCCTTTGCGCTGACATTCAGCCAGTCATTTCCTGAGGCCCATGCTTTCGTTGTTAGCGAACTCTGTCGCAAACAGGCCGATAAGCAGGAGCATCGCAGTCGTTTGTTTATCCGCTTCCCGTGTTGTAGGGGCTTCTTACCGTACCGTGGATTTCTGGAGGAATAACGCCCCCGTCTCTTGCTTGTGACACTGTAATAGACGGATAATCATCTATGCTGAAATGTACGGGTTCACTCTGCAATCGAATGTCACCAGAATGGGTGTGCCTTAGGCGTGATTTCAACGTAAGATGATGATATGAAAATAGAGTTTAATATAACTTCGCACAAAAAAACGCCAGCGGACACTCATGTCCGCCGATAATATCTACGCAGAGAAGCGCCCGCCCAGTCCGCTGCGCCATACGTGGCGGCTGTTCTATCACGACACCACGGCGATGATTGGCCTGTACTGCTTCGGTGCCGTCCTACTGCTGTGCATCTTTGGCAATCTGATTGCGCCTTACGGCATCGATCAGCAGTTCCTCGGCTATCAGCTGCTACCGCCGTCCTGGTCGCGCTACGGCGACGTATCCTTTTTCCTCGGTACCGACGATCTGGGGCGCGATTTGCTCAGCCGGATGCTGAGCGGCGCCGCGCCCACCGTGGGATCGGCGATTGTGATCACCATGGCTGCTGCGATTTGCGCCATGCTGTTGGGGGTGCTGGCGGGGTTGACGCACGGTCTGCGTTCGGCGGTGATGAACCACGTGCTGGATACCCTGCTCTCCATTCCTTCCCTGCTGTTGGCGATCATCGTGGTCGCCTTCATGGGGCCAAGGCTGGAAAATGCCATGCTGGCGGTGTTTCTGGCGATTCTGCCGAGGCTGGTACGCGCCATTTATAGTGCGGTACACGATGAGCTGGAAAAAGAGTACGTGGTGGCATCCCGGCTCGACGGTGCCAGCAACCTTGATATTCTGTGGCACGCGATTTTACCGAACATTCTTGCGCTGCTGGTAACTGAGTTTACCCGTGCGCTGTCGATGGCCATTCTCGACATTGCCGCACTTGGCTTTCTCGACCTCGGCGCGCAGCTGCCTTCGCCAGAATGGGGCGCGATGCTGGGGGATTCCCTCGAATTGATTTATGTTGCACCCTGGACCGTGATGTTACCCGGCGCAGCGATTATGCTTTGTGTACTGATCGTCAACCTGTTGGGTGACGGCTTGCGCCGGGCCATCGTTGCGGGAGTCGAATAATGCCGCTGCTCGATATTCGTAATCTGACCATAGAATTTATGACCGCCGACGGCCCGGTCAAGGCGGTCGATCGCGTCAGCATTACCCTGACCGAGGGCGAGATTCGCGGGCTGGTGGGCGAATCCGGTTCAGGTAAAAGCCTGATCGCCAAGGCGATATGCGGTGTGACCAAGGATAACTGGCGCATTACCGCTGACCGCATGCGTTTTGATGATATCGATCTGCTGCATCTTTCACCCCGCGAGCGGCGTAAACTCGTTGGCCAAAACGTGTCGATGATTTTTCAGGAGCCGCAGTCCTGCCTCGATCCATCCGAAAGGATTGGCAGACAGCTCAAGCAGGTCATTCCTGGTTCAACGTGGAAAGGCCGCTGGTATCAGCGTTTTCGCTGGCGCCATTATCGAGCCATTGAACTACTGCACCGGGTCGGCATTAAAGATCACAAAGATATTATGCGCAGTTTCCCCTACGAGCTGACCGACGGCGAATGTCAGAAGGTGATGATCGCGATCGCACTGGCCAACCAGCCCCGCCTGCTGATTGCCGACGAACCCACTAACGCCATGGAGCCGACAACCCAGGCGCAGATTTTCCGCCTGCTCTCAAGGCTGAATCAGAACAACAACACCACCATTCTGCTGATCAGCCACGACCTGCAGATGCTGAGCCACTGGGCCGATAAGATTAATGTGATGTACTGCGGCCAGACGGTAGAGACAGCGGTCAGCGAAGAACTGATTAGCGCGCCTCATCATCCGTATACTCAGGCGCTGATCCGCGCGATGCCGGACTTTGGCCGCTCACTGCCGCACAAAAGCCGGCTCAATACCCTACCGGGCGCCATCCCGTCGCTGGAGCATCTGCCGATTGGCTGCCGGCTGGGGCCACGTTGCCCTTACGCGCAGCGCACCTGTATTGAAACGCCGCGGCTGAGCGGTTCGAAGAATCATCTGTACGCCTGCCACTTCCCGCTGAATACGGAGCAACAGTAATGGACGAAACGCTACTGGAAGTGCGCAATCTCAGTAAAACCTACCGCTACCGTACCGGGCTGTTTCGCCGACAGCACGTTGAAGCGGTTAAAGATGTCAGTTTTACCGTGCGTGAGGGCCAGACGCTGGCGATTATCGGTGAGAACGGCTCGGGTAAGTCAACGCTGGCTAAAATGCTGAGTGGAATGATTGAACCCTCCTCCGGTGAAATGATGATTGACGATCATGCCCTGGAGTACGGTGATTATGGCTATCGCAGCCAGCGTATTCGTATGATATTCCAGGACCCCTCTAACTCGCTCAATCCTCGTCAGCGCATCAGCCAGATTCTGGATCTGCCCCTGCGACTCAATACCGAACTAAGTGCCGAGGAGCGTGAGAAGCGAATTATTGACACCCTGCGCAAGGTCGGGCTGCTGCGCGATCACGCCGCCTACTATCCGCATATGCTGGCCCCGGGGCAGAAGCAGCGTATCGGCCTGGCCCGCGCGCTGATCCTCCAGCCCCGGGTGATCATTGCCGATGAGGCGCTGGCCTCGCTGGATATGTCGATGCGTTCTCAGCTGATTAATCTGATGCTGGAGCTGCAGGATCGACATCGCATCGCCTACATCTATGTGACTCAGCACCTCGGCATGATGAAACACATCAGCGATCGGGTGCTGGTGATGCATCAGGGTGAAGTGGTTGAGCGCGGCAGCACCGCAGATGTGCTGGCCTGCCCGCTACACGAACTCACTAAGCGCCTGATTACCAGCCATTTTGGTGAACCACTGACCGCCGATGCCTGGCGCAAAGACCGTTAATCCTTCATCCCTCCTTTTATCAAATACTTTCGGACGCACGCGGTGAAACTGCCGCGTTGTCCCGGTGTCCCTGCTGTTTCTAAGCCCTTATATCTTCCAGCTATTTAATAGCACCGATCATTATTTTGCTCGCTACAGCGCTTACGTCACGATATTCATGCCATTCAGATCGGCGGAGCCTTTGACCTTAACGGCCCCGACGGTCAGTTAACTTCAAAAGGAATGACCATGGAACAACGCCGTTTTCCCGGCAACAGTCACTGGTATCATGAAACCCAGACCAGTCTGCCCGCTCAGCGCAGTGCGCTGGTGCCTGAGGCCGCCGATATTACAGACCGTTTTTTACTTGGTCTGACCCAGCAGGCGGAAGGAGAATTAAAGACTATCGTGCAGCGCGCGCAGGCGCTGCATCTGGCGTCGCGCGATCTGTATCAGCTGCTGTTTCCCAGCCAGCTGCCCACCAGTCTGACGCATACCCTGACGCTGTACGACCGCATCAGTACCGCGCTGACCGTGGCGCAGGTCGCGGGAATTCAGCGCCTGTGCAACCACTATGCGGCGCGTCTGAACCCGCTGCCGGGGCCGGACTCCTCGCGCGAAAGCAATCGCCGCTTAACGCAGATCACCGAATATGCCCGCCAGCTTGCCGGGCAACCGACGCTGATTGATTCCGCGGCTCTTCAGCGCCTGGATGAGGTGGGGTTAACCGCGCCAGATATCATTACCTTCAGCCAGATTATCGGCTTCGTCAGCTACCAGGCTCGGGTTGTAGCGGGTATCCATGCGCTAATGGCACTGCCGGTGCGCTGGATGCCGGGCGTGAGCGTCCCGCCCGATGCGGATTCACTCTCGGCCGGAGAATGGCAGCCCGCACTGGCACCGCTCGAACCGCGCTATGCCGCTGCCGACCAGCTTGAAGCACTCACCTTCTGTTCGCCGCTGATCCAGCCTGAAAGTTTTGTCTGGCTGCTGGCACAGGATGGCGACGTGCTGAACGGCTGGGGACATCTGCTGTCGGCACTGGAGAAACAGCACGCGTCGGATGATACCGCTCTTGCGGCCGCGGTGGCTGCACGTATTAACGGCAGCAGCGTTTGCTTTGCTCACTATCCGCCAGGAGAGCTGCGCGATGCGCTGTGGGAAAATGTCGATCGGGCGTTAAGCATCGCCACTGAACGGCAAAAAGCGATTATTCTGCTGGCATCCCAGCTGACCCGGGCACCCGAACGCTTTAGCGCTGCGCATGTACAGCCGCTGCGCGAGGCTGGTTTATCCAGCGCAGAGATTTTCGACGCGATTCTGAGCGTGGCCGCCGCAGGCTGGTCAAATCGTCTGATGCAGAGCCTGGGTACCGTCAGTCTGGAAAATCACTGATGTCTCAGCGGCTTGATGCAGACCTGATGGCAATCATAAGATTCAACCGCAGATGCCGTAACCTGATGGCCTTCCCGAACCCCAGCAAGCGACGTTAACAAGCCGATAGCACTCTGAAATTCAGTAAAAGATGTTGCCGGCCTGCTATCAGCCAACCAGCAGATGCCGGACTTCATCAAAGAAGTGCTGCGCCAGCGGCGTGGCCCGTCCCGGCTCAGCAATCACCACCGCGCCGTGCCGCGACATCGGCGGCATTAGCAGCGGGCGCCGACTGAGATCGCTGATTGCTTCCGGGATCAAATGCCCGACCGGGGAAATCAGGCAGCCCAGCCCCACCTGCACGCCCTGAATTAACTGGAAGATAGAGGTTGTTTCCATTACCACGCGTAAATTAATCCCGGCGTCGAGGAAGTGGCTGTCCAGATAGCGGCGGAAATAGCGCGTGCGGTCAGCCAGGCACAGCGGCAGCGACCCCATCTCTTCCAGAGCCAGCGGCGTGTCTCCCGCCAGCCGAGGGAAATGCTGCGGATGCCAGATAACCTCAACGCCGCGATCGTCGAGCATCTCTGCCTGGAAATGCAGTTCACGCAGCGTTGCCAGCTCAAAGAAACCGATGCCGACATCCACCGTATGGCTGTTCAGTGCTTCCAGCAGCTGGTCTGCGCTGAGCACCGCGATACGATAATCGAGCTGGGGGTAGCGATCGGATATCACCTTCAGCAGCTGCGGCAGGGAAATACTGCACTGCGGTACCACACCGATACGCAGCGTGCCGCTGACGCCGTGCTTCAGCGATTCCACTTCCAGCTTCAGCCCCTGATAAACCGAAACGATTTCCCGCGCCCACGACAGCACGCGCTCGCCCTCTGGCGTAAAACCGTCAAAGTTATTGCTACGATTGATCAGCGAAAGCCCAAGCTCGCGCTCCAGATTTTTCAGGCGCATGGAGAGGGTCGGCTGGCTGACAAAACTGGCCTCGGCGGCACGGCCAAAGTGGCGTTCACGCTCCAGATTACACAGGTAAATGAGCTGCTTAATGTCTATTTTCTTTATATTCCATAGAGATATAAAACTAAGTATTATCCGGAAGTATAGCGACGTACTATTCCAGGTACAAACACAACCTTTCCGGTTAATCATACTGGCACGTCAGGCCATCCCCAGCGCGCTTTTCACCTCTCCGGCGATTTTCTCCACCTGCGGACCGTAGATCACCTGCACATCCGTATCGCTGACGCGGTTCACGCCGTTGGCCCCGGTGCTCATCAGCGTGGCGTCCACCACCTCTTTCATATCTTTTACCCGCACGCGCAGACGGGTAAAGCAGCAGTCAACATCTTCGATATTTTCCGCACCGCCCAGGCCGCTGATAATCACTTTGATCCGCTCTGCGGCCTCCACCGGCGGCGTCACACAATGCCGAGGCCGACGGTGGGCCAAATAACCGCCAGCAGCACGCCCACCAGCGGCAGGTTGGCGAACAGCGCGCCCGCAACTTTACGGATAAAACCGATGATCAGCTGCGGCACCTGCATCGCGGAAAGGCCTCGCCGGTGATGGCCGGATTTTGCATCGCCGCCACCACGCCCAGAAAGATCCCGGCGGCAGCAATCACCGAAATCGGCATCATTAGCGCTTTACCAAATGCATGAACGCTGCTGGCAATTTTTTTCATCTGGCCTCTCCCGCCCGGCTTAGTGAACGCTAAGTATTAGACGACAGCGGAGGGATCGCCGTACCGCAGGGAAAAACCGGCGACTATTTTTTGAACAGCATCGCAATTTTAACAATTCCACGATAAATACTAACTATCGCTTCATCGCTGCAATCAATTAGACAATTCCGCCTCCTGACATCACACTTAGCCAAAAGCAGTCATAACTTCTTAACATCATTTCAACATAAGCCTGCATATCATGAAATTTAAAGAAGCGATTAAACCCTACCAGGCCGCGGCCGGTGGTTGGGGTTCACTGGAAGCCACCACCCGTTTTGTCTTCGACAGCAAACAAGTGTTAAAAAACATGCGCAACCTGATGCGCATGAACAAGGCAAAAGGCTTCGACTGCCCCGGCTGTGCCTGGGGCGATGATAATAAAAGTACCTTCAGCTTCTGCGAAAACGGGGCCAAAGCGGTCACGTGGGAAGCCACCCGCCGCAATATTGGTGCCGACTTCTTTGCGCAGTACAGCGTGACGTCGCTCTATCAGCAGAGCGACTACTTCCTGGAGTATCAGGGCCGCCTGACCGAGCCACTGCGCTATAACCGCCAGACCGACCGCTACGAGCCAATTAGCTGGGAAGATGCGTTTGCCCTGATCGCCCGTCATATTAAAGCGATGGACAATCCGCACCAGATGGAGCTGTACACCTCTGGACGCGCCAGTAATGAAGCGTCCTGGCTTTATCAGCTGTTTGGCCGCCTGAACGGCAGTAACAACTTCCCCGACTGTTCCAATATGTGCCATGAGGCCAGCGGCAGCGGCCTGAAGCGCAGCATCGGCGTAGGTAAAGGCACCATTCGCCTTGATGACTTCGATCATGCCGATGCGATTTTCGTCTTTGGCCAGAATCCGGGAACCAACCACCCGCGTATGCTGCACAACCTGCGCCACGCCGCCGATCATGGCGCCAGGATTGTCACCTTCAATACCCTGCGCGAGCGTGGCCTGGAGCGTTTTGCTGACCCGCAGAAGCCGCTGGAAGTCGTGACCAGCATGGCCGGTCAGATCAGTTCCACCTACTACCAGCCGAATCTGGGCGGCGATATGGCAGCCGTTCGCGGTATGGTAAAAGTGCTGGCGGAAAATCACCGTGCGCTGATCGCCGCCGGTGAGAAAGGGCTGTTTGATGAAGCCTTTATCAATGCCAAAACCGAAGGCGTGGATGCCTACCTGGCCGAAGTGGAGGCCACCGAATGGCCGCAGATCGTCCAGCAGTCCGGCCTGAGCGAGCAGCAGATCCGCGAAGCGGCGGCGATTTATCAGAGCGCCGATCGGGTGATCTGTACCTGGGCGATGGGTATTACCCAGCACAAACACTCCGTCGATACGGTGCGTGAAATCGTCAACCTGCAGCTGCTGTTTGGCCAGCTGGGTAAAAAAGGTGCGGGGCTTTGCCCGGTGCGCGGCCACAGTAACGTTCAGGGCAACCGTACGATGGGGATTGACGAGAAGCCGCCAAAAGCGTTCCTCGATAGCCTGGGCGAGCATTTTGGTTTTGAGCCACCGCGCGAACCCGGCCACAACACCGTGGAAGCGTTGGAAGCGATGCTGCGCGATGAAATTAAGGTTCTGATTGCTCTGGGCGGTAACCTCGCCGCTGCAGCACCGGACAGCCCGCGCACCGAAGAAGCACTGCGCCGCTGTGGCCTGACCGTGCAGATCAGTACCAAACTGAACCGCAGCCACCTCTGCCCGGGCGCGGTTGACGCACTGATCCTGCCGACGCTGGGCCGTACCGAGCAGGATATTCAGGCAACCGGTCCACAGTTTATTACCGTAGAAGACTCGTTCAGCATGGTGCATGCTTCGGAAGGCGTCGGTAAACCGATTGCTGATACCCAGCGTTCTGAAACCTGGATCGTCGCCGGTATCGCCAACGCGGTGCTGGGCAATGAGAAAGTGGACTGGCTGGGTCTGGCGGCGGATTATAATCTGATCCGCGAACATATCGCCGCCACTATTCCTGGCTTCGCGGATTTCAACGCGAAATGCGATATCAAAGGCGGCTTCTATCTCGGTAATGCCGCCGCGGAGCTGCGGTTTAATACCCCGCATGAGAAGGCGCAGTTCAGCAATGCAGCACTGCCGGCTTCGCTGTTCCCCCCGCTGGATGCCGAGGTGCCGTTCACGCTGCAAACTCTGCGTTCGCACGACCAGTACAACACCACTATTTACGGTCTGGACGATCGCTATCGCGGCGTTTACGGCCAGCGTGAGGTACTGTTTATCAATGCGCAGGACATGGAAAAACTGGGCTTTGCCGCCGGGGATAGTGTCGATATCGAAACCGTGTGGAACGACGGTATTACCCGTAAAGTTCATGGCTTCAAGCTGGTGCCCTACAACATTCCTGCCGGGAATCTGGCCGCCTACTATCCGGAAACTAACCCGCTGGTGCCGTTATCCAGCTTCGGGGATATCAGCGGTACGCCAACCTCGAAGTCGGTGCCGGTGAAAATTTCTCTGTCACCGATTAAGCACAAGCTGCGGATTGCGTAAGTGCGGGGGCGGCCGGAAAAATGGCCGCCCTTTTCATGCCGGACTTGCCGCGAAGCGGTTAATCGCGTAAAACTGTCTGCCGCTCTTAGGCCACGAAAACTGTTGAAATTATGTTCCAGGATAACCCGCTGCTCGCGCAGCTTAAAGAGAAACTCCACTCCCAGACACCTCGCGTTGAGGGTGTGGTAAAAGGCACGGAAAAAGGCTTTGGCTTCCTGGAAGTCGATGCTCAGAAAAGCTACTTTATCCCGCCACCGTTCATGAAAAAAGTGATGCACGGTGACCGCATTTCAGCGGTTCTGCAAACCGATAAAGATCGTGAAGTGGCCGATCCGGAAACCCTGATCGAGCCGTTCCTCACCCGCTTTGTTGGCCGGGTGCAGCGGAAGGACAATGACGACCGTCTGTCTATTATTCCCGATCATCCTCTACTCAAGGATGCTATCCAGTGTCGCGCCGATCGTAGCGTGAAACATGATTTCCAGAACGGTGACTGGGCGGTAGCCGAGATGCGCCGCCATCCGCTGAAAGGCGACCGCACTTTCTACGCCGAGCTGACCGAATTTATCACTACCGGCGATGATCATCTGGCCCCGTGGTGGGTGACACTGTCACGTCACAATCTGGAGCGTGAAGCGCCGGATGTCGCGACCCCGGAAGACATGCTGGACGAGAATCTGCAACGTGAAGATCTCACCGCCCTGAATTTCGTGACTATCGACAGCGCCAGTACCGAAGATATGGACGATGCGCTGTACGTGGAAGAGACCAGCGATGGCGAACTGCTGCTGACGATTGCCATTGCCGACCCCACTGCCTATGTGAAACCGGGCAGCAAGCTGGATAAAATCGCCGCCGAACGTTCGTTCACCAACTATCTGCCGGGCTTCAATATCCCGATGCTGCCACGTCAGCTGTCGGACAATATCTGCTCGCTGCGCCCGAGCGAACGCCGCCCGGTGCTGGCCTGTCGCGTGAAAATCGCCGCAGACGGCACACCGGCCAGCGACATTCAGTTCTTCGCCGCCTGGATCGAATCCAAAGCCAAACTGGCTTACGATAACGTTTCAGACTGGCTGGAAAATGACGGTGCCGGTGAATGGCAGCCGGAAAATGAAGCAATTGCTCAGCAGATCCGCCTGCTGCATCGTCTGTGCCTGGCACGCAGTGAATGGCGTCAGACCCATGCGCTGGTGTTCAAGGATCGCCCTGACTTCCGCTTCCTGCTGGGCGAAAAAGGCGAAGTGCTGGATATCATCGCTGAACATCGTCGCATCGCCAACCGCATCGTTGAAGAGTCCATGATTCTGGCCAATATCTGTGCCGCTACCGTGCTGCGCGATAATCTGGGCTTCGGCGTTTATAACGTGCATTCAGGCTTCGACCTGGTTAACGCCGAGCAGGCCGCTGCCGTGCTGGCCAACCACGGCATTACCGCCAACCCGGCGGCGATTGCCACGCTGGAAGGCTTTCGCGAGTTGCGTCGCGAGCTGGATGCCCTGCCTACCCAGTTCCTCGACAGCCGCATTCGCCGCTTCCAGTCGTTTGCCGAAGTCAGCATTGAACCCGGCCCGCATTTTGGTCTGGGTCTTGAGGCGTACGCAACCTGGACATCACCGATTCGTAAGTTCGGCGATATGATCAACCATCGCCTGCTGAAAGCGATTATTAAAGGTGAAGCGGCTGAACGCCCTGCTGATGAACTGACGGTAAAAATGGCCGAGCGCCGCCGCCAGAACCGCATGGCGGAACGTGATGTGGGCGACTGGCTCTACTCGCGTTTCCTGCAAAAAGCGGTGGGAACCGACCAGCGTTTCAGCGCCGAGATTATCGACGTCTCGCGTGGAGGTATGCGCGTTCGCCTGCTGGACAACGGTGCAGTCGCGTTTATCCCGACTCCGTTTATTCACGCGGTGCGTGATGAGCTGGTGTGCAGCAATGAAAACGGCTCTGTGATGATTAAAGGCGAAGTGGCTTATCGCGTTACCGACGTTATTGAGGTCACCATCGCCGAAGTGCGTATGGAAACCCGTAGCGTGGTAGCACGCCCGGCAGCTTAAAGCTGACTGCGGGATAACTGACCCGGTTATCCCGCATTATTTCTCTCTTCCCTGCGTAAAAAAATCCCCGACAGTTCACACTTCCCGATTGATAACCTTTCTTTTACATTTAATTACACTATTTTTAACTTGCTGATTCCCTCTCCCCTTTGCGGTTCTTACAAGGAGTAATGTGATGAAAAACGTCAAGGCAAGTTTGCTCTGGATTGCCGTGGCCATCGTCGGTGCCTGCGCATTTGCCATGCTGGCATTGAATCGAGGCGAACCGGTTAACGCACTTTGGCTGGTGGTGGCTGCCGTTGCCTGCTACAGCATTGCTTATCGATTCTACAGTCTGTTTATTGCCCGCAATATTTTTGAGCTGGACGATCGTCGCATGACCCCCGCCGAGCGTAAAAACGACGGTCTGGACTACGTTCCCACCAATAAATGGGTGCTGTTCGGGCATCATTTCGCCGCGATTGCCGGCGCCGGGCCGCTGGTTGGGCCGATTCTGGCCGCCCAGATGGGCTTCCTGCCCGGTACGTTGTGGATCTTGATCGGTGTAATGCTGGCCGGTGCGGTGCAGGACTTCCTGATCCTGTTTATCTCCACACGCCGCGACGGACGCTCGTTAGGGGAAATGGCCCGCCAGGAACTGGGCGCGTTCGCCGGGGTAATCACCATGCTCGGTGCGCTGGGCGTGATGATTATTATTCTTTCCGCGCTGGCGCTGGTGGTCGTGAAAGCACTGACCGACAGTCCGTGGGGCATGTTTTCTATCGCCGCCACCCTGCCGATTGCCCTGTTTATGGGCATCTATATGCGCTTCCTCCGCCCCGGCCATGTCGCCGAAGTGTCGCTGATAGGCTTCGTACTGATGATGGCGGCGATTATTTACGGCGGTGATATCGCCCTGCATCCTTTCTGGGGGCCGTTCTTTACCCTGAAAGGCACCACCCTGACGCTGGTGCTGGTGATCTACGGCTTCGTGGCTTCAGTTTTGCCGGTGTGGCTGCTGCTGGCACCGCGCGACTATCTTTCCACCTTCCTGAAAATCGGGGTAATTGTTGGTCTGGCAGTGGGGATTATTTTTGCCATGCCGGAAATGAAAATGCCGGCGGTAACGCGCTTTATTGACGGCAGCGGACCGGTATTCTCCGGCGGACTGTTCCCGTTCCTGTTTATCACCATTGCCTGTGGTGCGATCTCGGGCTTCCACGCGCTGGTTTCCAGCGGCACAACGCCGAAGCTGGTGGAACGTGAAAGCCATATTCGCATACTCGGCTACGGCGCGATGCTGATGGAGTCCTTTGTGGCCATTATGGCGCTGATCTGCGCCTCGGTGCTGGACCCGGGCATCTACTTTGCGATGAATGCCCCGGCGGCGCTGATTGGCACCACGGTAGAAAGTGCGGCGCAGGCGATTAACGGCTGGGGCTTTGTCATCACGCCGGAGATGCTGACCGCGATTGCCCGCGACGTAGGAGAAACCTCGATTCTTTCCCGTGCAGGTGGCGCACCGACCTTTGCCGTTGGCATGGCGCATATCATCACCGAGGTATTTAACAGTCGGGCGATGATGGCCTTCTGGTATCACTTTGCCATCCTCTTTGAGGCGCTGTTTATCCTGACGGCGGTTGATGCCGGTACTCGTGCCTGCCGGTTTATGGTGCAGGACCTTGCGGGTACCGCTATCCCGGCGCTGGCGAATAACCGCTCCTGGTTCGGCAATATTATCGGCACGACGGTGGCCGTTTCCGGCTGGGGCTTCTTCGTCTACCAGGGCGTCATCGATCCGCTGGGCGGCATTAATACCCTGTGGCCGCTGTTCGGCATCGGCAACCAGATGCTGGCTTCGATGGCGCTGATTCTGGGTACCGTGGTGCTGTTTAAGATGAAAAAACAGCGCTATGCCTGGGTGACTATTTTGCCGACTGCCTGGCTATTCGTTACCTCAATGACTGCCGGATGGCAGAAAATCTTCCACGAAAAACCATCGATTGGTTTCCTCGCCCAGGCGAAGAAATTCTCCACCGGTATCGATCAGGGCGTGGTGATTGCCCCGGCGAAAAGCGTGGCGGATATGCAGACTATCGTGATGAGTAACCAGATTAACGCTGCGCTATGCGGCTTCTTTATGCTGGTTGCTGCCACCATGTTGATTTCGTCCTTCTTTGTTATCCGTCGTGCGCTGCAAAACAGTCAGCCGACCACGCACGAAAGCGAGATTGTTCTGCGTAGTGAAACGGCACAGAGTACGGCAAATCGTCTCTGACTTCACCGGCCAAAACGCTGTCCATGCCCGGCATTTATTGCATTATTTTTCTGAGGGCATGTTAAACAATCTGCCAATTGCGTTATTGCTAATGATGAGTTTCCCCGATCTAACGGTCGGGGAGATTTTTTATTTATCCTGATTTAATCAGCCTGGATTAATTGCTATTGTGTCTCGGGATTCTGCAACCGGCTAATAGTGTTGCTAAAATAAGAAGATACCATCTGCACTGCATCACCAAGGAGAAAGAATAAATGACCGATGAACGGGGGCAAACGCTGCTATACGCCTGGTTTGGCACCAGTAGCCCTTATTGGCATTTACGCTCTGACAGCGATGCGCTGCACTTCGCCCAGGAAGAGAATGGCGAAATCAATATCGCCATACCGCTGGATGCCGCACAGGCCCGCATGATTCGCGAGATGACGGTGGTCACATCCAGCATTAACCTGACGCTCTCACTCTACGGCACTGCGCTGTCCATGCATCTGGTCGGCCGCAAAGTGAGTCTGTCCCAGTGGGCGGGCACCGCCTCGGCCTGGGGGGACACCTCAGCGGTGGCGCGCGATCTCGCACTCGGGCTGTCCTTCGCCGAGCAGGTAGTGTCCGAAGCCAATTCGGTGATCGTCATCCTCGATCAGCACGGCAATATCCAACGCTTTAACCGCCTGAGTGAAGAGTATGCCGGCCTGAAAGAGCAGGAAGTGATCGGTTGTAACGTGTTCCAGCTGTTTATGACACGACAGGAAGCCGCGTCTTCTCGCCGCAATATCAGCACCTTCTTTCGGGAAGGCAGCTCCTATGAAGTCGAACGCTGGATCAAAACGAAAATGGGCCAGCGTTTATTCCTGTTCCGCAATAAATTCGTCCACAGCGGCAGCGGAAAAAATGAAATTTATCTGATCTGTTCGGGGACGGATATTACCGAAGAACGCCGGGCGCAGGAGCGCCTGCGTGTTCTGGCCAATACCGATACGATTACCGGCCTGCCAAACCGTACGGCGATTAACGATCGTATTACGGAGGTACTGGAGAATCGCGCAAACGAACAGGTGGGCGTGGTGTATCTGGATCTGGATAATTTTAAAAAGGTTAACGACGTTTACGGCCATATGTTTGGCGATCAGTTGCTCCAGGCTGTTTCACTGGCCATTCTGAGCTGCCTCGAGAAGAATCAGACTCTGGCCCGCCTCGGCGGCGATGAGTTTATTGTGCTGGCCGAAGATACGACTCAGGCTGCGCTGGAAGCCATCGCTTCACGTATTATCGACCGGCTGAAGCAGACCTTCCGCATCGGTCTGATTGAGGTTTATTCCGGCTGCTCAATCGGTATCGCCATTGCTCCACAGCACGGCGAGGATCGTGACAATCTGATCCGCAACGCCGATACGGCGATGTATACCGCCAAAGAGAACGGTCGCGGCCAGTTCAGCGTATTCTCTACCGAAATGAATCAGCGGGTGTTTGAATACCTCTGGCTGGACACCAACCTGCGCAAGGCGCTGGAGCTGAGCCAGCTGGTGATCCACTATCAGCCGAAGCTGGATGCCGACGGCACGGTCAGCAGCGTTGAGGCACTGGTCCGCTGGCTTTCTCCGGAACGCGGCCTGGTTCGCCCCGATCGCTTTATCTCCTACGCCGAGGAGTCCGGGCTGATTGTACCACTCGGCCGCTGGGTGATGCTGACGGTGCTGGAACAGATCCTTGAATGGCGCAAGCAGGGGATTTTCCTGCGTGTGGCGGTCAATGTTTCCGCCCGGCAACTTATCGATCAGAGTATTTATACCGACCTCAAGCTGGCGCTGGACGAAGCCGGGCTGGAGAGCTGTCCGATTGATATCGAACTGACCGAAAGCTGCTTGATGGAAAATGAAAGCCAGGCGCTGGTGCTGATGGCTGAATTCCAGCAGCTGGGCGCGTCGGTGCATCTTGATGACTTCGGCACCGGCTATTCATCACTATCGCAGCTGGCGCGCGTGCCGATTGATGCCATCAAGCTCGACCAGAGTTTTATTCGTGATGTAAACGAGAAATCCATTTCACAAACGCTGGTTCGTGCAATTGTTGCCGTTGCCCGTGCGCTGGATTTACAGGTCATTGCCGAAGGAATTGAAACCGAAGAAGAAGAGGCATTCGCACTGGCCTGCGGCGTTGACGTGCGTCAGGGTTATCTGTACGCGAAGC
This sequence comes from Erwinia sp. GW821-FHT03D09, assembly GCF_059420805.1. NCBI lineage: Bacteria > Pseudomonadati > Pseudomonadota > Gammaproteobacteria > Enterobacterales > Erwiniaceae > Erwinia > Erwinia sp. GW821-FHT03D09. Next base: position 216,004 of record NZ_JBWKUK010000004.1, on the reverse strand, counting down.
CAATGCCCGTTGATGAGCTCGAGCACTGGCTTACGCAATATCTTGTTAAAGCCTGATTACTGTTGATTAACGCACTTAACCCGCTTTCAACAAGGTTTGAGCGCTGCGGCGGTTTTGTAAATTAACCAAACGCTCCATATAGGCGATATCCTTTGGTTCCAGGCTGAAGGCGAAATCAACCCAGTCTTCCGTGATGTCCATCAGTTCGGCACGAGTTAGCTGAAGCACGCGCGGCCGCGCTTTCAGCATTGCCCGCACCCCGTTCAGTTTCGGCCGCAGCGTGTCAATAAAGGTACGCGTGCTGCGATAAGCCTCGTCCGGCTGGAACAGACGATCAACCAGCCCGCGCGTTTCAAACCACTCTGCGGTGTGCGACTCGCCTTCACAAATCAGCTCCTCTGCCAGCTTCATGCCCGCCCGGCGGGCAACCAGCGAATAGCCGCCCATGCCCGGGAACAGGTTAAAGGCGATTTCAGGGAAGCCCATCCGCGCGGTGTTCTGCGCCAGAATAAAGTGATGCGCCAGTGCCGCTTCAAATCCGCCGCCCAGCGCACTGCCCTCATAGTTACCGCACCGGTATCAAAGCCTCTTGCCGCCGCGTGAATGCAGTCCACACCGGCGCGCGCATAAGCCCGCAGCGCCTCGCGGCGGCCATTTTTGATCGACTCGACAAAAAAACTGAGATCGCCACCGGCATTAAACATGCCGGGGACCAGTGAGCCGGTAACCCAAAAATCGATAGCCAGTCCCGAGCGCTGTGCCGCATAGCTGAGATCCATGATCTCCTCTATCAGCTGATGGTTGAAGCTCGGGCGCGGCTGCGCCCGCAGCAGCATCCACATGGTCCGGCGCTCCTCCTCATAGTAAGCGGAGAGCTGGGTCATCTGTCCGGCTTCACTGAACAGTCTGCAGGTAGTCTGGTTTACAACGGTCATATTATTATCCTCGATTAGTCATGCGTTAACTACGCAGATCCAGCCTAATCGACAGGATGTTTACACTAAATGGCTGTTTGATTATTAAAGTAAATCAGTAAATTTTCAGACAAAAAGTGACAATAAACCGCCAGATAAATTGAGTAACCTCACTCTTAAATCACCGGCGATGAACATCACTTCTGGCCGTAGTAGGCCCCGGCACCGTGTTTACGCAGGTAGTGTTTATCCAGCAGGGTTTGCTGCATCACAGGCAGCTCGGGCGCAAGCTGCTGGCTGAAGATCCCCATACAGGCAACTTCTTCCAACACGACGGCACTGTGTACAGCATCGTCTGCGCTTTTTCCCCAGCAAAATGGGCCGTGCGAGTTGACCAGCACGGCGGGAATAGCCAGCGGATCGATTTCACGGTCGCGCAAAGTTTCAATAATGACCTGCCCGGTTTCCCACTCGTACCGTTCTTTGATTTCAGCATCGGTCATCTTGCGCGTGCAGGGTACGGCACCGTAGAAGTCATCGGCATGCGTTGTCCCCCAGGCGGGAATATCCCGGCCGGCCTGCGCCCAGATAGTGGCATGGCGGGAGTGAGTATGGACAATCCCACCAATATCCGGCCATGCCAGATACAAAGCGCGGTGAGTATCGGTGTCTGAAGATGGCCGTTTAGCACCTTCAACCGCCCTGCCGCTTTCCAGTTCCACCACCACCATATCGTCACGCTGCATCTGCTCGTAGCTCACCCCGGAAGGTTTAATCACCACCAGCCCCTGCTGGCGATCGATGGCGCTGACGTTGCCCCAGGTGAACGTGACCAGGCCGTAGTGCGGTAGCGCGAGATTAGCTTCCAGTACCTGCTGTTTCAGTTGTTCAAGCATCGTTGACTCTCCGATTAGGTCCGTGAGTCATTGTCGGCGCAGGCGATAAAAGCGGGTATGGGGATAATAGCTGGATAAAGGCAGTTTCCGGCTGTCCGCAGCGTTCTGTGCGGCAGGGCAGCGGTAATATTCGGAATTATTACCTCGGCAGTAAAGCAACAGCTTCTATAATTAATACAGATAGCTAGCTGTAGTGATAGTCAGCTCACTAACTAATAGCAGGATCGCCGGAATAATCGACGGTTCCAGGCCGAAAATCCGGGTATCCACTATACTTGATCGGGTAATCAGTCGCTGCAATTGAGGAGTATTCACAATGATAAATACGACAAAGCGCATTACCGCCGCGATGCTGGCGGCAACTCTGGTTCTTTCTCTCAGTGCCTGTTCAAACTGGTCTAAGCGCGATCGCAACACGGCAATCGGCGCAGGTGCCGGTGCAATAGGTGGTTCGATTCTGACTAACGGTAGCGGCTTAGGTACCGTGGGTGGCGCGGCCGTCGGGGGTATTATCGGACATCAGATCGATTAATTCGCTTGCACACAATATCTCTGGCTACCGCAGCGAAAAGGAAACATTTGAGGCCGCATTTGCGGCCTCATGTTTGCTGAATCTGCATCTTGCTTAAACACTGCTTTCCACTTTGACGCTAACGGCAGGCCTTTGATCAGATGATGCTCAGCATACAAGACCGTGCATCAGCCTCCAGCGAGTTTAACCTTATGGCCTTTGGCTTCCAGCAACGTTTTCAGCAAATCGCGCTTGTCACCCTGAATTTCAATCACACCGTCTTTCACCGCACCGCCGCAGCCGCATTTTTTCTTTAGTTCGGCAGCCAGCTTTTCCAGCTCGGCATCGTCCACATCAATCCCCGAGATCAGACACACGCCCTTCCCTTTACGACCGCTGGTCTGACGCTGGATGCGAACAATGCCGTCACCTTTAGGGCGCTGCGGTTTCTCTTTAACTTCGTCAATACGGCCGGTTGTGGTTGAATAGACCAGCCTGCTGTTATCGTCAGCCATTATGCCTCCTGAAGTGAGGAAAGGATCGCTTGCAGCGTCGCCGCCGGATTAGCCGCCAGGGTAATCGGACGCCCGATCACCATATAATCAACGCCGGCCTGCACCGCCTGCTGCGGAGTCATAATGCGGCGCTGATCGCCCGCATCGCTGCCCGCCGGGCGTATCCCCGGGGTAACCAGCTTAAATTCCTGACCGATAACCTGCTTAAAGCGGCTGGCTTCCTGCGCTGAACACACTACGCCATCCAGCCCACATTGATGGGTCAACCGTGCAAGGCGCTCGGCCTGATCGGCAGGAGACAGCTCAATCCCCAGACCGCGCAGGTCGTCCGCATCCATACTGGTCAGCACGGTTACAGCGATCAGCAGCGGGGCTTCTTTGCCAAACGGCAGCAGTGCTTCGCGAGCCGCATTCATCATCCGGGCGCCGCCGCTGGCGTGAACGTTGACCATCCACACGCCCAGATCCGCTGCTGCGGCCACCGCATGCGCCGTGGTATTCGGAATATCATGGAACTTGAGGTCCAGGAAGACGTCGAAACCGCGCTGCTGCAGATCGCGCACCAGCTGCGGACCGAACAGGGTAAACATCTCTTTCCCCACTTTCAGGCGGCAGCTGCCGGGTTCAATCTGGTCAACAAAGGCCAGTGCAAGGTCGCGATCGGCATAATCTAACGCTACCACAATCGGTGAGCCGGTAAGCTGAGGTGAATGCATCAATAAACCCTCTTTAAGTGGAGCACCGCATGGCGCAAACAGGATAGTCGCAGGAATTCAGCCAGGCATTACAGGCTGTTGGCTGAAAACGGAAACGGCAGGCATTTTACCTGCGGATAGCGCAAATTCACAGTTAACCCCTTGAGAATTATTAGCGATGGGCGACGACTATCTCTTTCCGCCCTGCCAGGCTTTACGCCTCCAAGGTTACTGGCATCGTACAACTGCAGAAAGAATTAGTATGTTGTAACTAAATAAAGATCAGAATGAGGACAATTAATTGGCGCTAAGCGCCAGAATTATTGTCCATCCAGGCCGCGAATCGGCTTCACCGAAGACCAGGTACGACACGACGGGCAGTGCCAGTAAAGCGCATGGGCGGTGAAACCGCATTTGTGGCAGCGATAGCGCGGCTTGGTGCGGATTTGCTCGCCCACCATATCGCGCAGCACCGTCAGACTTTCTTTCGCCCTGCCGTCTTCGGCTTCCTGCAGGTTAAAATCCATCAGCCGGTGGAAGACGCGCATAGTAGGATGCCGCTGTAGCTGGCGGGTGATATAGGTTTGGGCCACGTCCGCCCCTTCATCGCAGTCCAGGATGCCAGCAAGGTAGAGTTCAGCGGCCGCACCGGTATTCTCCTCCACGCAGCGCTTAAGGTAATCGCTCCAGGCCTTCGGCTGGTTGAGGTGTTCGAAGCAGGTTTCCAGCATTTCCAGCGTCTCACTGACCAGTTCCCGATCCTGTTCGATAACCCGCTGCAGGTGCACCACGGCTTTGGCATAATCGCCTTTCGCCATAAAAATACGCCCCATCATAATGGAGATGCGGGCGCTGTTGCGATCGGCAGCCTCACCCTTTTTGAGCAGGTTCATCGCACGATCAAGATCGTCACTGCCCATGGCCTGTAGCGCCAGCTCGCAGTAGAAATGGGCGATTTCCATTTTCTTCTGCTCCTTGCCCAGCTTCACCAGCCGTTCCGCGACTTCGATCGCATTCGGCCAGTCGCTGGTGGACTGATGGATGATCAGCAGCTGCTGGAGCGCGCCAATGCGAAAATCGGTTTCTTCAACCAGTTGCCCAAACATCTGTTCAGCACGATCGTACAGCCCGGCCACCATGTAATCACGCCCAAGCTGCTGGATCGCAAGCAGCCGTTGATCGTAGGTCAGAGAAGCACTTTCCATCAGGGACTGGTGGATGCGGATGGCGCGATCAACTTCACCACGGGAACGGAAAAGGTTGCCCAGCGTCAGATGAGCCTCAACCGTACCGCTGTCTTCCTTGAGCATGTCAAGAAACAGATCGACGGCTTTGTCCTGTTGATTCGAAAGCAGGAAGTTCACCCCGGCCACATAGTCACGTGACAGGCGACTCGCCTCCTGTTGCTTATCCTGTTGCGCACTTCTGCGCCCCATATACCAGCCGTAGGCGGCGGCTACGGGGAGTAACAGAAACAACAGTTCCAACATAAATGATTATTCCTTGACGGCTGACGTTCTTGACGCCGTCCCGGCAGCATCCATCTGCCCGATCTGATGCTGCAGTCGCTTAAGCTTACGCTGGCTGTTAGCCAGTGCTACGCGAATACGTAGCCAAAACAGACCACATATTGCCCATCCCAGCAGGAAGCCCACGGCAAACAGCGAAGCCAGCAGTGTAGAGATACGGAATTCACCCTGCGCCAGCAGATAGTTGAAGGTGACGACCTGATCGTTGTGCGCACCTAAAGTGACTGAAATGACGAAGATCGCCAGAACCACTAAAAAAATCAGCAAATATTTCACAGTTCATCCCGTAATCTGATGTTAATCAGATGAATTATGCCAAAAAAAACGCCCTGATGCTTGTGTTGATACTCGCAGATTTTAGGCGCCGCACTAATTCCCTGCCCCCATCACGCCGTTTTGCAAAGTCGTTGATCGTTATGGGGGTAAAAAGTCGGTTTACAATCAGCGTCACTCATTTTCTCGCTGGTTGATTTCCTGCTGCTCCTGCGGCAGCACGCTTAGCGAACCACAGAAGCGCTGCGCAAGCCATGTCGCCAGGGTAATAAACAGCCAGCTTAACAGCGTGGATACGATAAGATCCTGCGGCCAGTGCATCCCCAGCATCAGCCGGCTGCCCATCACCAACGAGGCCCAGCACAGAAGCAGTGCAATAGTGACATAGCGGCGACGCGGCCACAGCAATCCTACACCAAGCAGTGCCCAGCTGGCAGCAAACATGGTGTGCCCGGAAGGGAACGAAAATCCGGTTTCAAACGCCCAGTGCCGCTTCAGCCAGCCGGGCAGCAGTATGTTATCGGCCACCGCCTCTTCGACCAGGTGGCTACGCTGTTTGCGCTTTAATTCATAAAAGTATTCATTGCTTACACCCTCAGCCTTTTCCAGCCACAAAACGTAAGGCCGAGGCTCCTGCACCCGCTCTTTGATCAGGCTTTTGGTGTACTGGCCCACGAGAATAGTACCGACCAGAATGGCCAACAGAAATACCGCTGGCTTGAAGCGGAAACGCAGGCACCAGAGAAACCAGCCGCACAGCAACATGCTGGTAATAACGCCCCACGGACGGGTGACGGTCTCGGTAAACCAGAACAGGATCAGATATCCCCAACCCATTTCGCCGGGCTGCCACTGCCAGTCGGAAAGCGCGACCAGTACGGGCATTATCAGCAGGAGAAGCATCCCGATTGTGGTTCGTCTGAGAATTTCAGGCATATTTCTTCCTTAAAAAGTTCGGTTATTGATCTTAATTGATATAACAATAGTAATAAAAATAATAACATATACGTTGCGATGGTGATAATTGTGCGTTATCACTGGATAGCTCAAACATGTTAACCTTCGCACCGCGGGTTATGGCAAAATACCACGCATTGTTAGCCGTCAGGCAACTGACACCGCGCCATCTGATGATAGCGTACACCTGAAGTTTCTGGAGAGTCACATGCAGCTTAAACGGGTGGCAGAAGCCAACCTGCCCACGCCCTGGGGCGATTTCCTCATGGTCGGTTTTGAAGAACTGGCAACCGGGCACGATCATGTTGCGCTGGTTTTTGGCGATGTTTCTAACAGCGAGCCGGTACTGGCGCGCGTTCATTCCGAATGCCTTACCGGTGATGCGCTGTTCAGCCTGCGCTGCGATTGCGGTTTCCAGCTGGAAGCCGCACTGACGCATATTGCCGAGCAGGGCCGCGGGATTCTGCTTTATCACCGCCAGGAAGGGCGCGGTATTGGTTTGCTGAATAAAATTCGCGCCTATGCTTTGCAGGATAAAGGTTACGATACAGTAGAAGCCAATCACCAGTTAGGTTTTGCCGCCGATGAGCGCGACTTTACCCTGTGTGCCGATATGTTCAAGCTGTTGGGCGTTGATGAAGTGCGGTTGCTGACCAACAATCCACGCAAGGTAGAAATTCTGACTGAAGCGGGGATCAATATCGTTGAGCGCGTTCCGCTGATTGTGGGCCGCAATCCGAATAATGCCCACTACCTCGATACCAAAGCCGAGAAGATGGGCCATCTGCTGTCGAAGTAATACCGGATGCGGAGCACATTGCTCCTCATGACGTAAAAAGCCGCTACTTTTGATAGCGGCTTTTTTTCTTCTACCCTCAGTCGATATGACCAGGCCGGCTTCAGGCGCTTAGTCGCGAAGCATATTACGGATCACGTAATGCAGAATGCCGTCATTCTGGTAGTAGGTCAGCTCGTTGCCAGTATCAATACGGCAGCGCGTATCCAGAACGTCTTTACTGCCGTCCGCCCGCGTTAGCGTCACTTTTACCGTCATTCCGGGTTTCAACTGCTGGAGATGAGCCACATCGATCAATTCATCGCCGGTGAGCTTCAATGTTTTACGGGTCACGCCCTGCGGAAACTCCAGGGGTAGTATCCCCATACCGATCAGATTTGAACGGTGAATGCGCTCAAACGATTCGGCAATAACCACCCTAACGCCCTGCAAACGCGGCCCCTTCGCCGCCCAGTCGCGGCTGGAACCGGAGCCGTACTCTTTCCCGGCAATGATGGCCAGAGGGATGCCCTCTTCCCGGTAGCGCATAGCGGCGTCGTAAATCGCCAGCTGTTGATTGCTGGGAATATGGCGCGTAATCCCCCCTTCCACTCCCGGGACCATTTCGTTGCGGATGCGAATATTGGCAAAGGTTCCACGCATCATCACTTCATGATTACCGCGCCGCGAACCATAGGAGTTAAAGTCGGTACGTTCAACACCGCGATCCAGCAGATAACGCCCCGCCGGACTTTCTGCCTTAATGCTGCCCGCAGGGGAGATGTGGTCGGTAGTCACAGAGTCACCGAGCATCGCCAGAATACGCGCGCCTTTGATATCTTCCACCGCCTTCGGCTCTTTCTCCATGGTGTCAAAGAACGGCGACAGCCGAATGTAGGTCGAGTCGTTATCCCACGAATAGGTTGCCGCCTCGCTGACCTGAATTTGCTGCCACTCAGGCGTCCCGGCGAACACTTCTGCATACTCTTTATGGAACATTTCGGTCGAAACCAACTGCACCGCAGCGGCAATTTCTTCCGGCGACGGCCAGATATCCTTCAGATAAACCGGCCTGCCGCTGGCATCCTTACCGAGCGGATCGGTTTGCAGGTTCAATTTCATATTGCCGGATAGCGCGTAGGCCACCACCAGCGGTGGTGACGCCAGCCAGTTGGTTTTCACATACGGATGGATACGGCCTTCAAAGTTTCGGTTACCCGACAGCACCGCGCCGACGGTCAGATCGCCCTGCCGGATGGCATTTTCAATCTCTTCCGGCAGCGGTCCTGAATTACCGATGCAGGTCGTACAGCCGTAACCCACCAGGTTGAATCCCAGCCGATCGAGATAAGGCGTCAGGCCTGCGGTAGCGAGGTAGTCAGAAACCACTTTCGATCCCGGCGCCAGCGAGGCTTTGACCCAGGGTTTGCGCTGCAGTCCGAGCGCGGCGGCCTTTTTCGCCAGGAGTCCGGCGGCCATCAGCACGCTGGGATTCGAGGTATTGGTACAGGAGGTGATGGCAGCGATGACCACCGCGCCGTCTTCCAGCTGATACTGTTCTCCGCTGCGGGCGTCGCGATAACTGACCGCCTGATGATCTTTCTGCGCGTGATTGACTTCCAGCTCGTTGCTGGCGCGGAAGGCAGCAGGAACATCACCCAACGCCACGCGGTCCTGAGGACGCTTAGGTCCCGCCAGGCTTGACTCCACTTTCCCCATGTCGAGTGAGAGGCTGCTGGTAAAGACCGGTTCGTCACCGGTATGTCGCCACATCCCCTGCGCGCGGGCATAGGCTTCCACCAGCGCCACCTGCTGGTCGCTGCGCCCGGTCAGCCTCATATACTCCAGCGTGACGCTATCAACCGGGAAGAAGCCGCAGGTTGCACCATATTCCGGTGCCATATTGGCAATGGTCGCACGGTCCGCCAGCGGCAGATCCTTCAGGCCATCACCGTAAAACTCAACGAACTTGCCAACCACGCCGTGCTTGCGCAGCATCTGGGTAACGGTCAGCACCAGATCAGTGGCGGTGATCCCGGGTTTCAGCTTGCCGGTCAGCTTGAATCCGACAACGTCCGGGATCAGCATGGAAACGGGCTGACCCAGCATAGCGGCTTCAGCTTCAATACCACCAACGCCCCAGCCCAACACGCCGAGAGCGTTAATCATCGTGGTGTGGGAATCGGTGCCGACCAGCGTATCGGGAAACGCCACCTCATTGCCGTTTTGCTTCTCATGCCAGACGGACTTCCCAAGATACTCAAGATTCACCTGGTGACAGATGCCAGTCCCCGGCGGCACCACGCTAAAGCGATTGAAGGCTTTCTGTCCCCAACGAAGGAAAACGTAGCGCTCATGGTTACGCTCCATTTCCAGCTGCACGTTCTCTTCGAAAGCGTCGTCATCGCCAAAGCGATCGACGGTAACGGAGTGGTCGATCACCAGGTCCACGGGCGAAAGCGGGTTCACCTTCGCCACATCGCCTCCCAGACGTTTCACCGCTTCACGCATTGCGGCGAGGTCCACCACCGCCGGTACCCCGGTAAAGTCCTGCATTAAAACACGTGCCGGTCGATAGGCAATTTCTCGATCGGCATGGGCATCCTTCAGCCAGTCAGCAATGGCATGGATATCTTCCCCGGTGACGGAGTCTCCATCCTGCCAGCGCAGCAGATTCTCCAGCAGTACCTTCATTGATTTCGGCAGGCGATCAATATCGCCCAACTTAGCGGCGGCTTTGGCCAGACTGAAGATGTGATACGGTTGGCCGTTAACGTTCAGCGTATCCTGGCTGATTTCGCGTAGGGTGCTCGACATTGCTCCTCCTTTATTGTTTTGATTGCTCTACCTGCTGCATAACCTGACTAAATGCAGGGTTTGCTTTAAAGATAGTACAAAAAGGAGGTAACATTTTGATAAAAACACAAAATGCCAAGTCGAAAAACGACAAACGCCCCGCCAGGATTGTTGGCGGGGTTTCAGATTAATCACTCAGGTTATTTATATTCATGCGATTATTCTGCATCAGCATGCTAACGGGCAGGGTATTATGATAAGAATTCATAATTCGAATCAAACGCTAATTACGGATAATCTCCGTAGAATTATTGAGCTGAATTCATCTTTGTTGATAACTGTATCACGCGTTATTATTTACAGAAAAAGCATCTATCTACCATGAGTACAAATACTCCCCATAGTAATTACATCTCACATTAATTGTTTGCCAGAAGTAACTATTGATAATTGGAATCAGTCAGAAAAGCAGAAGCCGGATATGAAAATTTTCATTACCCGGCTTGATTTAATTGGCTTTTCCATCTTTAATTATAGATCGGATAAATATTAGCTGCATTTCATTCAGGCACCAGGCTGCAGGGAGGCACCAGGCTGCAGGGATAATCACCTGGGAAATCTTCTTATCATTGCCAAAATCGTCATCAATTTCGGCAATGCTACTGCTGTTCAGCTTGCCATTCAGGAGCTGCATAGTTAGTTCCAAAGGTTCCAGGCCATTGTAACGACCAGTACCCAAAACAGGAAAGAGCCCACGAAGAGCGCCAGCCAGGCGTTACGCTTCAGTTTATCGCTGCCGCTATGCTCAGCATCCTGTGACTCGTGACCGAAATTGGACCGTGCAGATAATCTAGTAGCCATAATTGATACTCTCTCTCACTAACACAATGTTTCAACCAGTAATTGGCACAAATCCTAATCAGCCGGTTGCCCAAGATCCAGTCATTTTCATTAAACTAAACGCTTAAAAACATTAGTAAGTCACTGAAGAACTTTAATAATATTTTTTAAGTTAATCATTCAGCATAAAAACTTTATCACTCTGATATGTACCCGGCATTCAGCCTTGCAGTTTCCGATATCAGAGCCCCCTTTACCTGGCTAACCAACGCAATCCTCTGCTCATTGGCGTTGGATGTATTATGGGAATTGTCTTAATTTTTCGCAAAGTTTGACGACGAAAAATGTGTACTATTTCTCACTTCATAAATAACAATGAGTGAACATGTGATAGAGATTTCATTTATTGCACAGAAAGGAAAGAAACTAACGATGGCAGTGAAAGGCAGGAGCTTTCATTAAGTTCAGATCGGTTACAATCTGAACTTAAGATAATTAGAAAAAAATGTAACTATTTAGCCGGTAATTTAATATCTTTAAACATCGCTTCAATATCTTCATTTGAGCGCAGTCCAACGGCTGTATCGACCACCTCACGCGTCAGGTGTGGGGCAAAACGCTGGATAAAGTCATACATATAGCTACGCAGGAAGGTACTGCGACGGAAGCCGATTTTCGTGGTGCTGTAGGTGAATACGTCGGTCGCTTCAATTCGCACCAGATCGGGATCGGATATCGGATCTACTGCCATGCTGGCAATCACCCCAACCCCCAACCCCAGACGCACATAGGTTTTGATAACGTCGGCATCGGTCGCGGTAAAAACGATACGCGGCGTCAGACCTGCGCGGTTAAATGCCGTATCCAGCTCAGAGCGCCCGGTGAAGCCAAAGGTATAGGTGACCAGCGGGTATTCAGCAAGCTCTTCAATCGACACTTTTGATTTACCGGCCAGGGGATGATCCGGCGTAACCACGATTGCACGATTCCAGTGATAGCACGGCAGCATGATCAGATCGTCGTAAAGATGCAGCGCCTCGGTGGCAATCGCAAAATCCGCATTACCCTTAGATACGGCTTCTGCAATCTGAGTTGGCGACCCCTGGTGCATATGCAACGAGACGCGCGGATAGCGTTCAATAAAGCCTTTGATCACATTGGGCAATGCATAACGCGCCTGGGTGTGGGTGGTGGCAACGTACAGTGAACCTTTATCCGGCCAGGTATGCTCGCCGGCAACCGATTTAATCGCATCGACTTTTGACAGCACTTCGCGGGCAATACGGATGATTTCCTGCCCGGCGGGTGTCACCTGAGTCAGGTGCTTACCGCTTCGGGCAAAGATTTGAATGCCCAGTTCATCCTCCAGCATGCGAACCTGCTTACTGATGCCGGGTTGAGAGGTGTACAGCCCTTCGGCCGTTGAAGAGACATTGAGGTTGTGGTTAACCACCTCAACGATGTACCGCAGCTGCTGCAATTTCATTTTTCATTCCGTCCAGGGTCTGAAGCAACGTGCCGAAAACCATACAGAAGAAGACACCAGAATTCTGGTCAGCGTCAGGTTAGCGGTCTAATGCGATTTAATAATAAGAAGAGGGATATCTATAACAACTATATCAAAAATGTGGGATATGTATAGCGTTAGCAGGGAAACATTCATCAACAATCGGTTAGAATATCATCGAAGTGATAATTCAGGGGCAAACCGGAACGGCCTGCCCCTGTACGGGCGAAATCAGCGCGGCTTACTTCTTGCTGACTTCCCATTTGCCATCAACGAATAACGCCGACCAGCCGGTGGCTTTGCCGTCTTTTTCTGTGCTGACGTACTGCTGTTTGGTTTTACGACTGAAGCGAACGACAGCCTTGTTGCCTTCCTCATCCGTCGCTGGCGCATCGGCCAGATAACGGAGCTTTTCAGGCAGACGGTCACGGAAGCGCTGCAGCTCTTCAACCTGAGGCGCACGGGTTTCGCGCGATTTGGGGAAGGTATTCGCTGCCAGGAATACGCCCGCCGCACCGTCGCGCAGAACGAAGTACGCATCTGATTTTTCGCAAGGCAGCTCCGGCAATGGAACCGGGTCTTCCTTCGGCGGGGCAACTTCACCGTTACGCAGAATTTTGCGCGTATTCTTACAGTCGTCATTGGTACAGGCCATGTACTTGCCGAAGCGCCCCATTTTCAGGTGCATTTCGGAACCACACTTCTCGCACTCCACGATCGGGCCATCATAGCCTTTGATGCGGAATTCGCCCTGTTCAATCTCGTAGCCGTCACACTCCGGGTTACTGCCGCAAACGTGCAGCTTACGCTGATTATCAATCAGGTAGCTGTCCATCGCCGTGCCGCATTTTTGGCAGCGGCGACGCGCACGCAGCGCGTTAGTTTCCGCATCATCGCCCTCAAGAATGTTCAACACTTCATTCTCAGGGATCAGATTAATAGTCTGCTTGCAGCGCTCTTTCGGCGGCAGCGCATAGCCCGAGCAGCCGAGGAACACGCCGGTGCTGGCGGTGCGGATACCCATCTGGCGCGAACAGGTCGGGCATTCGATCGAAGTCAGCACCATCTGGTTAGGCTGCATGCCGCCCTCTTCCGGGTCCTTTTCCGCCTGCTCGAGCTGCTGGCTGAATTCGCCGAAGAATTTATCCAGAACCGCCTTCCACTGCGCTTCGTTATTCGCAACCTTGTCGAGGTTATCTTCCATATTGGCGGTGAAATCATAGTTCATCAGTTCGCGGAAGTTCTCTTCCAGGCGATCGGTAACGATTTCCCCCATCTTCTCGGCATAGAAACGACGGCTTTCCACTTTAACGTAGCCGCGATCCTGAATGGTCGAGATGATCGATGCATAGGTAGAAGGACGACCGATACCGCGCTTTTCCAACTCGCGCACCAGAGACGCTTCGCTAAAACGCGCAGGCGGTTTGGTGAAGTGCTGGCTTGGCGTCAGCTGCTGCAGGCTCAGCTCGCTGCCCACCTCAACCGGAGGCAGGGTGCGATCTTCATCGCCCTTACGCAGCGCCGGCATCACGCGGGTCCAGCCGTCGAAGCGCAGCGTACGGCCCTTCGCTTTCAGTTTGAAATCACCGGCCTCTACGATCAGGGTGGTAGAGTCATACTGCGCAGGCATCATCTGACAGGCAACGAATTGACGCCAGATCAGCTGATACAGCTTCTGCGCATCCGCTTCCATGTCTTTCAACTGTTCGGACTGAATATTCACGTCGGAGGGACGAATCGCTTCGTGCGCTTCCTGCGAGTTGTCTTTGCTGGTATAGACGTTTGGCGATTTCGGCAGATACTTCGCGCCAAATTCTTTTTCGACATAGCCGCAAACCATGCTTACCGCATCCTGACTCAGATTGGTCGAGTCGGTACGCATATAGGTGATGTGACCCGCTTCATACAGGCGCTGAGCCATCATCATGGTTTTTTTAACGCCGAAACCAAGACGGGTGCTTGCCGCCTGCTGTAGCGTCGAGGTGATAAACGGCGCGCCGGGCTTGCTACTGGTCGGTTTGTCTTCACGATCGGCAACGATATAGCGCGCTTTTTCCAGCAGGCTGACTGCAGCATGCGTTTGCTCGCCGTTGACCGGACGGAAGGGTTTGTCACCCTGATGCGTTACCTGCATCGGCAGGTCCACGCCTTTCGGCGTAGTCAGAGCGGCATTCAGCTCCCAGTACTCTTCCGGCACGAAGGCTTTAATTTCACGTTCGCGCTCAACCACCAGACGCACGGCAACGGACTGAACGCGGCCGGCAGACAGGCCACGGGCCACTTTTTTCCACAGCAGTGGTGACACCATATAGCCAACCACACGGTCCATAAAGCGCCGCGCCTGCTGGGCATTGACCCGGTCAATGTTCAGTTCGCCAGGCTTTTCGAACGCCTGACGAATCGCGTTCTTGGTAATTTCGTTAAAGACCACGCGGCTATAGCGTGAATCATCGCCACCGATCACTTCCCGCAGGTGCCATGCAATGGCCTCCCCTTCGCGGTCAAGGTCCGTTGCGAGATAGATATGGTCAGCGTTTTGCGCCAGTGATTTCAGTTCAGCAACCACTTTTTCCTTGCCCGGCAGGATTTGATAGTTCGCTTCCCAGCCGTGATAAGGATCGACGCCCATGCGGTTAACCAACGCCGCCTTTTCGTCTTTTTTGACCTTCTTCGTTGTTTTACTGGTTGTAGAGTCAGCGCTCTTTTTAACCGTTGATCCACTCGTCGGCAAATCGCGGATATGACCCACGCTGGATTTAACCACGTAGTCATTGCCGAGATATTTATTGATCGTTTTGGCTTTTGCCGGGGACTCAACTATTACGAGAGCTTTTCCCATAGTTACCTTTACCTGATTAAAACATCCGAGAGTAAGTAGTACCGTCCAGGCCTGCATTGCACATTGAAGATAGAGCTATCGGGAGAATGATACCAATCCCGGTTAACTTTTTATCAATTTTCGTGCCATTACAAGTCTTTTAACACATTGATAAACGGTACTATTTACTACCTGTTAAGCGAATCTCTAACAAAGCGTAAACTCA
The DNA here is from genome assembly GCF_059420805.1 of Erwinia sp. GW821-FHT03D09. Classification (NCBI taxonomy): domain Bacteria; kingdom Pseudomonadati; phylum Pseudomonadota; class Gammaproteobacteria; order Enterobacterales; family Erwiniaceae; genus Erwinia; species Erwinia sp. GW821-FHT03D09. Next base: position 200,752 of record NZ_JBWKUK010000004.1, on the reverse strand, counting down.
CTTTTACGCCCGGAACCCGAAAAGCCCACACTCTACCTGATAAAATCTGTTACGCAACTTAATTAACATCAAGCACAGATTTCCGCCAGAAAAGGCTGTAAAAAGAAACAGTTTTCTAAACCAGCACCAAGATTGCGGATTTATCAGTCAGGCGTACAATACCCCGCTGCGGGATCACTATAAAGGAGGGAATATGGATCGGGACCAGCAAACTATCGATCGCAGCAGCCTGCTGGCAATCGCCAATCAGATGATTGCTGAGCACAAAGATTTTTTTGACGGAATGGCCACAACCGGCGTGGAGCAAAAGGGCGAAGTGCTGATTTTTACCGGTGACTACTTTTTGGACGAACAGGGCCTGCCCGGTCCCCGCAGCACTGCGGTGTTTAATGTGTTCAAATTTCTGGCGGTCGAGCTTTCACCGAAATACCGACTCGACGTATAGCGCCCGTCTTAGCGGGCGCTATCTTACGAATTACAGCAGCGGTTTTTCGCCGCGCTGCCAGAGGCGAAGCAGCAGACGTTCAGCGCTGGCCATTGCGCTTTGCGTAAACCGATCCATCATGCGTTTGCGCTGGGCAAAGCGCACGCCGATCACCTGGCGCTTCTCAATATGTTCCAGCACCAGATCGTCACTGGTGCCAATCGCATCAACCAGCCCTTTGTCCAGTGCCTGGCTGCCGTACCAGTGTTCGCCGGTGGCCACGCTGTCAATATCCAGTGACGGGCGCATCTGATGAACAAAATCTTTGAACAGCTGGTGGGTTTCATTGAGATCCTGACGGAATTTTTCGCGCCCGGCTTCGGTGTTTTCCCCCAGCATGGTCAGCGTACGCTTATATTCCCCGGCGGTATGCAGCTCAAGGTCAATATCGTTGCGCTTCAGCAATCGGTTGAAGTTAGGGATCTGCGCCACCACACCAATCGAACCGATAATCGAGAACGGCGCGGCAACGATACGCTCCGCCACGCAGGCCATCATGTAACCGCCGCTGGCCGCCATTTTATCAACGGCAACGGTAAGCGGGATGCCCTTGTCACGCAGGCGCTGCAGCTGGGATGCCGCCAGGCCATAGCCGTGCACCACACCGCCCGGGCTTTCCAGGCGCAGTAACACTTCATCACCGCTGCGGGCAACGGCGACCACTGCCGATATCTCTTCGCGCAAAGAGGTCACTTCTCCGGCATCCATACTGCCTTTGAAGTCGAGCACAAACAGCGTCGGCTTGCTTTCCGTCTTCAGACCGCCCTGTTTTGTCTGCTGCTTAGCCAGCTTGTGTTTCAGTTTTTCTGCCTTCTTTCGCTCCTTGATCCACTGCTTCTGCTGCTCTGGCTCTACCTTAGCCAGTCGCAGCTCGTCACGCATTTTGCGGTAACGGTCACTCAGATGCGTCAGCCGGAGCTGGCCGGTCTGGCTTCGCTTGCGGGCTGCGAGATTGGTAATAACCAATGCAATGGCGGCAATAGCCACCACTACGGTGACGGTTTTCGCTAAAAAGAGTCCATAATAAGAGAGTAGTTCCACTCAATCCGCCTTAATTAACATTGTATTAGTGTTGATCCAGTGTAACCGACTCTCGACGATTGGTCGCCTGCAACCCGGTAACATGGCATTAACGGACAGCCCATAGGATTGCACTCACCGCATTTTTCAGGCATAAAGCAGTTAATTCTATGTTCTGCAAGAACTTACGCCGACTTTCGTACCGGCGACGCTGCAGACACTTCATCGCCAGAGGATTCTATCGTGCATTATCAACCGAAAAGCGATTTGCTCAACAACCGCATTATTCTTGTTACCGGTGCCAATACCGGCATCGGCCGCGAAGCCGCCCTCACCTACGCCCGCTATGGCGCGCAGGTCCTCCTGCTGGGCCGCAATTCCGCACAGCTCCAGCAGGTTTGCGATGAGATTAATCAGCATGACCGCCAGCCAGCCTGCTGGTTCCCGTTAGATTTGGAAACGGCCACGCCGGAAAGCTGCCGGCAGCTGGCTGAGGATATCGCGCGCGTGGTGCCGCGGCTGGACGGCGTGCTGCATAACGCCGGTTTGCTCGGCGAAGTGGTGCCGATGACTGAACAGAGCCCGGCCGTATGGCAGCAGGTTATGCGCGTGAATATTGACGGCACCTTTTTCCTGACCCAGGCGCTGATCCCGCTGCTGCTGAAATCCTCTTCAGCGTCGCTGGTGTTCACTTCATCCAGTGTCGGCCGCCAGGGGCGTTCCGGGTGGGGAGCTTATTCCGTGTCTAAATTCGCCACCGAAGGCATGATGCAGGTTCTGGCGGAAGAATATGACAGCCGCCAGCTGCGCGTAAACTGCATCAACCCGGGCGGAACCCGCACCCGCATGCGCGCCAGCGCCTTTCCGCAGGAAGATGCAATGAAGCTGAAAACGCCCGCCGACATTATGCCACTGTATCTGTGGCTGATGGGCGACGACAGCAAGCGCAAAACCGGTATCAGCTTTGACGCCCAGCCGGGACGGAAACCGGGGGCGGCTGAATAATGTCGGAAGATCGCCACCAGCAGCGCCAGCAGCGGCTGAAAGAACAGATCGATGCACGTATTGCCGCCGCCACGGAAACCCGTGGCATCCTGATGGTCTTCACCGGCAACGGCAAAGGGAAAACCACTGCCGCTTTCGGTACCGCAACGCGCGCAGTCGGGCATCAGAAACGCGTCGGTGTGATCCAGTTTATTAAAGGTGAATGGCCTAACGGTGAGCGCAATCTTCTGGAAACGCACGGCGTTGAATTTCAGGTCATGGCCACCGGGTTTACCTGGGACACGCAAAACCGCGCCACCGATACTGAGGCCTGTCTGAAGGTCTGGCTGCATGGCAAGCGGATGCTGCAGAATGCAGCGTTGGATCTGGTGGTTCTGGATGAGTTGACCTATATGGTCAGCTTTGATTATCTGCCTCTCCAGGAGGTGATTGATGCACTGCAGCAACGGCCTGCTCATCAGAGCGTGATTATTACCGGACGAGGCTGCCACCGAGAACTGCTCGAACTGGCGGATACGGTAAGTGAAATGCGCCCGGTTAAACATGCATTTGATGCCGGAATTCAGGCGCAGCAGGGAATTGACTGGTAAATATAGCGTATAAAAAAAGGGCCATCAGGCCCTTTTTATTCGCAAGACAGCTTACGGCTTGCCCTGCTGACGTTTTGAACCCGGCCGGCGGCTGCCGCCCGGTTTCGCCGCTTTAGTGGTGGTTGTATGACGTTTCACCGCACGACGAATTTGATTCGCCTTAGTGCGGCGGCGATCTTTCTCAACCGGCACTTTACTAACGGTTTCCGCTTCCAACCCAACCAGCTCACGCAGATAGTTAGTTGGCTGCAGATCCAGCTCGGTATACCCGCCACGCGGCAGACCTTTCGGCAGATCGATATCGCCATAGCGGACGCGGATCAGACGGCTGACCTGCACACCCACTGCTTCCCACAGGCGACGGACCTCACGGTTACGCCCTTCCGTCAGGGTTACGTTGTACCACTGGTTAATCCCTTCACCGCCGGTGAATTTGAGGGTCTTAAATGCTGCCGGACCATCTTCAAGCTGCACGCCACGGCTCAGCTGTTTGATTTTCTCGTCATCCACCTGGCCGAATACGCGTACCGCATATTCACGTTCAACTTCGCGACTTGGGTGCATCAGTCGGTTAGCCAGTTCACCGTCGGTGGTGAACAGCAGCAGGCCGCAGGTGTTCACATCCAGACGGCCTACAGCAATCCAACGCGCGCCGCGCAGCTTCGGCAGGCGATCGAACACCGTTGGGCGACCTTCGGGATCGCTGCGAGTACACAACTCGCCTTCGGGTTTGTAGTAAGCCAGAACGCGGCAAACTTCAGTAATGGATTCACTGACCGGCACAACGTGCCCGTCAATACGAATTTTCAGGGAACTGTCTGGCTCAACGCGGTCACCCAGCGTGGCCAGCTTGCCGTCAACGCTGACGCGTCCGGCGGAGATCATGGTTTCGATTTCACGACGGGAACCGTGCCCGGCGCGTGCTAAAACTTTCTGTAACTTTTCGCTCATGGAGCTGCCTCTTTGTCGCCTTCCCAGGCGTCATGGTGAAAATAAAAATTCTTTTACTTTCAATAACTTATTTTCAAATCCGGGGGATATTATACAGACTTTTACCCCCACTGTAACCTGTTTGTTAGCAGGTGGGTGCCCTAATTTTAGCCTGGCTGAGCGAGAATTGCAGAAACGGTTTCTCGCAATATTTTAAAATTTATTCTCCTGCACTGAATAAAATTAACCTTTTTCAAACAAAGATTAACAAAAAGTCAGAAACAGCGTTATCAGCCGATTAAAAATCTTATTTCTACATACTTAAAATATTAAAATAAGGCATTAGTACTCGCCAGATCTGAAATGCTAAAAAGATACAAAAAAGAGAGATAATAACTCAAAAAAAACATCAATTTACATGAAGTCAGAAATTCAGAAAGAAATTAAAATACAATTATTCTGTAATGTTTATTATTATAAAACATTGCTTTAAGGATGAATAATTACCCTTCATAACAGTTCAGCGAATAAGATTTTTCCAGGAAAAAGGCAGATAGACCAGCTGTTTTCGTTTATCTACCCCGCTGTTCCTCTCCCGCAGAAATAATAGCGCACTGACGTCGTTATTTCTTTTGTTATTAATCCGTCGGGTCATCACCCGGCACAGGATCACCCGCGTCTTTACCGTGCAACGGCGCATAAGCGACGTGGCTGATATGTGAATAAAATGGATATTAAAAAGTGTCTGCTGACGCTGTCGCTGCTGGCATTAACCGGTTGTTCCGTAGGTAGTTACAACTACAGTCGCGAAGCGATGAAGCGGGTCGATATGAATTTTGTCGGCATCCCTACCATTCTTGGCGTGGGCGCATTAGGCACCAGCATTCCGATTACGCCAGAATACAGCCTGACGGCAGCCCACGTGGCGCGCTGGACAATGCACCGGGTGAAGGCTTATCACCCCTACTGCGATCTGGCGATCATTTACCACAAAAATAACCTGAAGAAACTGCCCGAGTTTCGCACCACCAAAGCGGGCGAGCCGGTGCGAATGTATGGCTACAGTTTCTTCTCGGCGATGCCGGTTGAATCATCCGGTAATAATCTGGCAATGACGGCAATCCGCAACGGCTGGAACAAGAAGCCCTGCGTAGCCATGGCGTCGAACGCCGGGGCGGTACAGGGCATGTCAGGGGGTGCGGTATATCACAGCGATGACAGCATCGGCGGTGTGCTGGTCGGTTACAGCAGCGAAGTTAAAAACACCGCGACGCGGGAGACGAAATTAAAAGACGTGTCTCTCTACATCCCTTATCAGGTATTCCAGAAGTGGCTCGAGGAATCCACCTCGTAAGATGAAAGAGAGATATGGTCAGGAGATCGCTGACATCCTGCCTTTGTATCGCTAGAGGAACGGCTGAATATCACCCACGCCCTCACGGATCACCACCGGTGAATCATCCGTCAGATCAATCACGGTCGTCGGCTGCTGTCCCAGGTAGCCACCGTGAATAATCAAATCGACCAGTTTGCCGATTTCATCCTGAATGGCTTCCGGGTCCGACTCGGTAAAATCATTGCCCGGCAGCATGAGCGAGGTTGACATCATCGGCTCGTTCAGTGCTTCCAGCAGCGCCAGCGCAATCGAATTCGACGGCACACGCAGGCCGATGGTTTTACGTTTTTCACTCATCAGCCGGCGCGGAACTTCTTTCGTCGCCTTGAGAATAAAGGTGTAGTTGCCCGGCGTGTTGTTTTTGATCAGGCGAAATGCGCTGTTATCGACGTGCGCATAGGATGACAGTTCGGACAGATCGCGGCACATCAGGGTGAAGTTGTGATTACCATCGAGCTGACGTATACGGCAGATACGCTCCAACGCGTTCTTATCTTCCAGCTTGCAGCCCAGCGCGTAGCCGGAGTCCGTGGGATAGACGATCACGCTGCCCTTATTTAACATCTCCACCGCCTGCTTGATCAGTCGCGGCTGCGGATTATCCGGGTGAATGTAGAAAAACTGACTCATAGAAACCTCTTATCCGTACATCAGCAATGACATTGGCGTCGCCTGCTTCAGGCTATTGCTTAACGATTTCTGGAAAACGCTGCCACACGGCGTCAACACCACCGGGTAGCCATAATTTTTTGCCCAATTCAATCCACGCACAGGGCTGATGAAAATCAGATCCCTGCGATCCCGCCAGTTGATACTCCTGCGCGTATCGCGCCAGCTGCGTCCGTTCCTGTGGAGCCTGCTGACACTGCGCCACCTCCATCGCTTCACCGCCCTGCTCGCTGAAGTGGGCAATCAGGCGTTTCAGCCACTTGGCAGACAGCCCGTAGCGGCCTGGATGCGCCAACACCGCTCGCCCGCCAGAATCATGAATCGCATCAACGGCTTGTTTAATTGTACACCACTGTGGCGGAACGTATCCGGTTTTACCGCGCGCCAGATAGTTTTTAAACACCTTCTGCATCGTGTCGGCTTTACCGGCGGCGATCAGAAAACGGGCAAAATGTCCGCGCGTTACCGCTCCGCCCCGCGCCATCTCAAGGGCAGCCTCCAGCGCACCGGGTATCCCTGCTTTATCCAGTCGTTCCGCGATCATCCGCGCGCGCGCCATCCGTCGTTCGCCCTGTTCGGCCAGAAAGGCCACCAGTCCCGGGTGGGCGATATCAATACCGAGTCCGACAATATGGATCTCATGGTTTTCCCACAGCGATGACACCTCAACGCCGGCAATAAGCTGCAGCGGAAGCTGGTGCCGCGCTATCGCCTCACGCGCGGGCTGAACGCCGTCGGTGGTGTCGTGGTCGGTGACGGCCAGTACACCGACGCGATGCTCTACCGCGCGCAGCACCAGCTGCTCCGGGGGGAGTAACCCGTCAGATGCAGTGGTGTGACTGTGAAGATCGAAGATAGGAAAAGAACTGATTGATGTGGCTGCTACTGTCAAAACGGCTCCGGCATTGGCGGGAATATCGCAGCATGATAACGTCATTCCTTGCTAAGGGAAAAAGAGTATTGACTTTTTTTCCGCGTTCCAGTTAACTAGTACGCAAGTTCACGAGCATAAGGTATCTGTATCATGTCATATTCACTCTCTCTGATGACTGGTTGGTGGCGCACTTCTCCCTGAACGGGCGATGTCGTCGTGCACAGTTAATACGTTGTGCAGATACTCAGGCCCGCTAAATGCGGGCTTTTTTTTGAGCAAAAAACAGAGATCAAACCATGTCGAATGCCAAACCTACAGTGAAGTTGATTACCGGCAATGCACCCTACCGTGAAGATCCGGCCGCCGTTTTTCACCAGCTCTGCGGCGCACGTTCCGAAACGCTGCTGCTGGAGTCAGCGGATGTTGATAGCAAGCGCAACCTGAAAAGTCTGCTGATTGTCGATAGCGCCCTGCGCATCAGCGCGCTGGATAAAACCGTGCATATTCAGGCACTGTCTGAAAACGGACGCGCCCTGCTGACGCTGCTGGACGCAGCCCTGCCTGCATCGGTGCAGAATCACATTCGCCCCGATGGCCGTGAACTGGTCTTCCCGCACAACACCGAAATTCAGGATGAAGATTCCAACCTGCGCGCGCTGTCGGTGTTCGATGCGCTGCGCCTGATCCCGCAGCTGATCAACGTCCCGGCGGAAAATCGCGAAGCAATGCTGCTCGGCGGGCTGTTTGCCTACGACCTGGTCGCCGGCTTTGAATCGCTGCCAACGTTAAAAAACGAGCAGCGCTGCCCGGACTACTGCTTCTACCTGGCGGAAACGCTGCTGGTCATTGATCATCAGCAGCAAACCGCTCGCCTGCAGGCCAGCCTGTTTACCTCTTCTCCGGCGGAGTTTCTCCGCCTGCAGAGCCGCATCGAACAGTTAAACAGTCAGATGCTGCAGCCAGCGCCCTCGCTGCCGGTGCAGACCGTTGACGGCATGGCGCTCAACGTCAGCCAGAGCGACGAGGACTATTGCCAGGTCGTTCGCCAGATGCAGGAAGCCATTCGCATCGGAGAGATTTTCCAGGTAGTACCGTCACGCCGCTTCTCGCTGCCGTGCCCTTCACCGCTGGCCGCCTACGATACGCTGAAAAACAGCAATCCCAGCCCGTATATGTTCTTTATGCAGGACCGCGATTTCAGCCTGTTCGGCGCTTCGCCGGAAAGCTCACTGAAGTACGACGCAGAAAGCCGCCAGATTGAAATCTATCCGATTGCCGGTACCCGCCCGCGCGGCCGCCACGCGGATGGTTCTCTGGATCGCGATCTCGACAGCCGTATTGAACTGGAAATGCGTACCGACCACAAAGAACTGGCCGAGCATCTGATGCTGGTTGACCTGGCGCGTAACGATTTGGCGCGCATCTGTGAACCCGGCAGCCGCTACGTGGCAGACCTGACCAAAGTGGATCGCTATACCTTCGTTATGCATCTGGTTTCTCGCGTTGTTGGCAAGCTGCGCGGCGATATCGATGTGCTGCACGCCTACCGCGCCTGCATGAACATGGGCACTCTGAGCGGTGCGCCGAAAGTGCGCGCCATGCAGCTGATTGCCAAAGCCGAGGGCACCCGTCGCGGAAGCTATGGTGGCGCGGTGGGCTATTTCACTGCCAGCGGCGACCTGGATACCTGCATTGTTATCCGCTCCGCGTGGGTGGAAGACGGCGTTGCCACCGTGCAGGCCGGTGCCGGCGTGGTTCTGGACTCGAACCCGCAGGCGGAAGCTGACGAAAGCCGTAATAAAGCCCGTGCCGTCCTGCGTGCCATTGCCACCGCTCACCACTGCCAGGAGATTTTCTGATGGCCGATATTCTGCTGCTCGATAACTTCGACTCCTTCACCTATAACCTCGTCGATCAGTTACGCACCTTTGGCCATCACGTGGTGGTTTATCGTAACAACGTTCCTGCCGCCACGCTGATTGCGCGCCTGCAGGAGATGGAAAACCCGGTGCTGATGCTGTCACCGGGCCCTGGCACACCGTCAGAGGCCGGCTGTATGCCGGAAATGTTGCAGCAGCTGCGTGGCCGACTGCCAATTATCGGTATCTGTCTCGGTCACCAGGCGATTGTGGAAGCTTACGGCGGCCATGTAGGCCAGGCCGGTGAGATCCTGCACGGCAAAGCCTCGGCGATTACCCACGATAATGAAGGCATGTTCGCCGGTCTTAGCAACCCGCTGCCGGTCGCCCGCTATCACTCGCTGGTGGGCAGCAATATTCCTGACGGTCTGACGGTTAACGCCACGTTCAATGGCATGGTGATGGCCGTTCGCGACGACGCGCAGCGCGTTTGCGGCTTCCAGTTCCACCCTGAATCCATTCTCACCACCCAGGGGGCCCGCCTGCTGGAACAAACCCTGGCCTGGGCGCTGGCGTAACCGAGGAGAAGCTTGATGAACACTATTTTGGAAAAATTATTTCAGGCTGAAACCCTGACGCAGGCGGAAAGCCACCAGCTGTTTTCTGCGATTATTACCGGACAGCTGGAGCCAACTCAGCTGGCAGGCGCGCTGATTGCGATGAAGGTTCGCGGCGAGCGCCCACAGGAAATCGCCGGGGCGGCGACCGCTCTCCTGGAAGATGCCAAACCGTTCCCGCGCCCGGACTATGATTTTGCCGATATTGTCGGCACCGGCGGCGACGGCAGCAACAGCATTAATATCTCCACTGCCAGCGCCTTTGTCGCTGCCGCGTGCGGATTAAAAGTCGCTAAACACGGTAACCGCAGCGTCTCCAGTAAATCTGGCTCGTCCGACCTGCTGGCAGCGTTCGGCATCAGTCTGGATTTACCCGCGGAACAGGCACGCCAGGCGCTGGATGAACTTAACGTCTGCTTCCTGTTTGCACCGCAGTATCACAGCGGATTCCGCCACGCGATGCCGGTACGCCAGCAGCTGAAAACCCGCACCATTTTCAACGTTCTGGGCCCGTTAATTAACCCGGCCCGGCCGCCGCTGGCGGTGATTGGCGTATACAGCCCTGAGCTGGTTCTGCCGATTGCTCAGGCGCTGAAGACATTAGGCTATCGCCGCGCGGCGGTCGTTCACGGCGGCGGCATGGACGAAGTGGCGCTACACAGCGTGACCCACGTGGCCGAGCTGCGTGAAGGTGAGATCACCAGCTACCAGCTGACGCCGGATGACTTTGGCCTGAGCTATCACCCGCAGGAGGCGCTGGCTGGGGGTTCACCGGAAGAAAACCGTGACATTCTTGCGCGTTTACTTCAGGGTAAAGGCGAGCTGGCTCATGAAGAAGCCGTGGCGGCTAATGTCGCTCTGTTACTGAAGATTTTTGGCCATGAAGATTTGCGACAGAACGCTCAGCAGGCGCTGGAAACCATCCGCAGCGGCCAGGCTTATAAACATGTGGTCGCACTGGCAGCAAGAGGATAATCATGCAGCAGGAAACCGTACTGAATAAGATCGTCGCGGATAAAACCATCTGGCTTGCCGCCCGTCAGCAGCAGCAGCCGCTGGCCTCGTTCCAGAATGATATCGTCCCGTCTACCCGCAGCTTTTATGATGCGCTGAGCGGCACGCGTACGGTGTTTATTCTTGAATGTAAAAAGGCATCGCCCTCTAAAGGGCTGATCCGTGACGATTTCGACCCGGCCACCATCGCCGGCGTGTATAAAGACTATGCCTCCGCAATATCGGTGCTGACCGACGAGAAGTATTTCCAGGGCAGCTTTGATTTTCTGCCGATCGTCAGTTCGGTCGTTACCCAGCCGGTACTGTGCAAAGATTTTATTATCGACCCTTACCAGATTTATCTGGCCCGTTACCATCAGGCAGATGCAATTCTACTGATGCTTTCCGTGGTTAGCGATGAGCAGTACCGCCAGCTTTCCGCCGTAGCGCACAGCCTGAATATGGGGGTACTGACCGAAGTCATCAGCGATGAAGAGCTTGAGCGCGCCACCGCACTGGGTGCAAAAGTGGTGGGAATTAACAACCGCGACCTGCGCGATCTCTCTATTGACCTCGATCGCACCCGCCGTCTGGCGCCGAAAGTGGCACACGGCGTGACGGTAATCAGCGAATCCGGTATCAACAGCTACGCCCAGGTACGCGAGCTGAGCCATTTTGCGAACGGCTTCCTGATTGGCTCTGCGCTGATGGAAGAGAACGATCTTGCCGCAGCGGTACGCAGGGTGATTATCGGCGACAATAAAGTGTGCGGCCTGACCCGGCCGCAGGATGCGCAAAGCGCGCTGGTGGCCGGAGCGATTTACGGTGGACTGATTTTTGCCGAAGGCTCTCCGCGTAAAGTAGACCTCGCCGTGGCACGGTCAGTGATTGCCGCAGCCGCGCTGAAGTATGTTGGCGTATTCCGCAATCAGACAGTGAGTGACGTTGTCACCACAGCTCGTGAACTGGCGCTGGCAGCGGTGCAGCTGCACGGTGATGAAGACCGCCAGTACGTCAACCAGCTGCGCGATGCGTTGCCTGCCGAAGTGCAGATCTGGAAGGCATTCAGCATTCGCGACAGCCTCCCGCAGCGCGACTGGGCGCACGTTGACCGCTATGTGTTCGATCACGGTAACGGCGGCAGCGGCCAGGCATTTGACTGGTCACTGCTGCAGGGCCAGGCGTTGAATAACGTGCTGCTTGCCGGCGGACTGAGCGCGGTTAACTGCGTTGAGGCCTCCCGCCTCGGCTGCGCCGGGCTGGACTTCAACTCCGGAGTGGAAAGCGCACCGGGTATTAAAGATGCCGACAAAATTGCCTCAGTATTTCAGACGCTGAAAGCTTACTGAAACGGTCAGATGCTGAAGCCGACCGGCATAATCATTTTCGTCGGGCGTGATCCACGCCCGCGCTGAGAGAAGATAAAGAGACGCAATATGACCAGATTAAACCCCTATTTTGGCGAGTTTGGCGGTATGTATGTGCCGCAGATCCTGATGCCCGCGCTGCGCCAGCTGGAAGACGCTTTTATCAGCGCCCAGAGCGATCCGGAATTCCAGGCTGAATTTACCGGCCTGCTGAAAAACTATGCCGGTCGCCCTACCGCGCTGACGCTATGCAACAACCTGACCAAAGGCACTAAAACCCGTCTGTACCTGAAGCGCGAAGATCTGCTGCACGGCGGCGCGCACAAAACCAACCAGGTACTGGGACAGGCTCTGCTGGCAAAACGCATGGGCAAAAAAGAAATTATCGCTGAAACCGGCGCCGGTCAGCACGGCGTGGCGTCGGCGCTGGCCAGTGCCCTGCTGGGCCTGAAGTGCCGCATTTATATGGGCGCAAAGGACATCGAGCGCCAGTCGCCGAACGTCTTCCGCATGCGTCTGATGGGTGCGGAAGTGATCCCCGTTCATAGCGGTTCGTCCACGCTGAAGGATGCCTGTAATGAGGCGCTGCGCGACTGGTCCGGCAGCTATGAAACCGCTCACTATATGCTGGGTACCGCGGCCGGCCCGCATCCGTTCCCGACTATCGTTCGCGAGTTTCAGCGCATGATTGGTGAAGAAACCAAGGCGCAGATCCTTGAGCAGGAAGGTCGCCTGCCGGATGCGGTGATTGCCTGCGTCGGCGGCGGTTCGAATGCGATTGGCATGTTTGCCGACTTTATTGATGAAACCAGCGTAGGCCTGATCGGCGTGGAACCGGCCGGTCACGGCATTGAATCCGGCGAACACGGTGCGCCGCTGAAGCATGGCCGCGTAGGCATTTATTTCGGCATGAAAGCGCCGATGATGCAAACCGAAGACGGCCAGATTGAGGAGTCCTACTCCATTTCTGCCGGACTGGACTTCCCGTCAGTTGGGCCTCAGCATGCCTATCTGAACAGCATTGGCCGCGCGGATTACGTTTCGATTACCGATGACGAAGCGCTGGATGCTTTCCAGGCCCTCTGCCGCAATGAAGGTATTATCCCGGCTCTGGAATCGTCACACGCCCTCGCCCATGCGTTGAAAATGATCCGTGAGAACCCGGAGAAAGAGCAGCTGCTGGTAGTGAATCTTTCCGGCCGTGGCGATAAAGACATATTCACCGTACATGACATTTTCAACGCCAGGGGAGAAATTTGATGGAACGTTACGATCGTTGTTTTAAGCGCCTGGCAGAACGTAAAGAAGGTGCCTTTGTTCCCTTCGTCACCCTGGGCGATCCCAACCCGGAGCTGTCGCTGCAAATTATTGATGCGCTGGTTGCAGGTGGCGCAGATGCCCTTGAGTTAGGTATCCCGTTCTCCGATCCGCTGGCCGACGGCCCGACGATTCAGAACGCCACCCTGCGCGCGTTTGCCGCAGGCGTCACGCCGGCGCAGTGTTTCGAAATGCTGGCGGCGATTCGTCAGAAATACCCGGAACTGCCGATTGGTTTGCTGATGTATGCCAACCTCGTCTTTTCCAACGGCATCGATAACTTCTATGCACGCTGCCAGGAAGTGGGGGTTGACTCAGTACTGGTCGCGGATGTGCCGATTGAAGAGTCTGCACCGTTCCGCCAGTCCGCCATGCGTCACAATGTAGCACCTATCTTTATCTGCCCGCCAAATGCTGAAGACGATCTGCTGCGTGAAATCGCCTCGCACGGTCGTGGATACACCTATCTGCTGTCACGTGCTGGCGTCACCGGTTCTGAAACCCGCGCAAATCTGCCGCTGAAGCATCTGATCGACAAACTGAAAGAATATCATGCCGCGCCACCGCTTCAGGGGTTTGGTATCTCAGAAGCCTCTCAGGTTGAAGAAGCGATTAGTGCCGGTGCCGCCGGAGCCATTTCAGGTTCAGCTATCGTTAAAATTATCGAACAGCATCACAAGAATCCATCCGTAATGCTGACGGAACTCACCGCTTTTGTGAGTAAACTAAAAGCCGGAACGCGCTGATAAACCTGCGCCAAAAACGTGCCTTATCTGTCAGATAAGGCATTATTTTCTTTCTATTTTTAACATTCTGAACTTGCAGAATCACCGTCTGTGTCTAAGAATTATTTAACGCCGCCATTTCTGCGGTTTACACTTGGACAGGGAGAATTGCTATGAAGCTGTTGAAAACGATATCAGGAATGATTGCCGCTGCTGTAGTTGCTTTGAGCGTTAGCGCCTGCGCACCTACCGCAACGCAGGAAGGAACCGGTGGCTATATTGACGATACAGTGATTACCACCAAGGTGAAGGGCGAACTGCTGCACGACCAGTCGCTGAAATCCACCGCTATCAGCGTGGAAACCTTCAAGGGGCGCGTACAGCTAAGTGGCTTTATCAGCTCGCCGCAGATGGCAAACCGGGCGGTTGAAATCACGCGCGGCGTGGCCGGGGTTAAATCGGTAGTGAATAACCTGCAAATTAAGTAATGGTTAAGACGAAAAAAGGCGCGAATTTCGCGCCTTTTTTCGTTTAGCAGGCTTAGAAGCGGTAGCCTGCACCAAAGAAGAACACAAACGGGTTAACGTGGGTGTCAATGCTCTGACGATCTTCCCCGGCGTTAAAGCGAACTTTGGTATTGATATCGATGTACCACAGCGAGGCGTTGATCATCCAGTCAGGGGTCAACTGGTAGTCCAGACCCACCTGGCCAGCAACACCCCAGGTATTTTTCACGCTCAGATTGCTCAGGCCCGCATCGCGACCGGTCTGGTTAAAGTCAGTGTTATAAAACATGGTGTAGTTCACACCCACGCCGGCATAGGGCTGCCATTTGCTGGTGTTCCCCATGAAGTACCACTGAGCCATCAGCGTTGGCGGCAGCTGATGCACGGTCGCCAGCGTGCCGGTGGCACGCAGCCCAACTTTGTGACGGAACGGCGTCGCGCCAAGAAGCTCAATACCGATATGGTCAGTGGCCATATAGGTGAATGTCAGCCCCAGCTGCGTGTTGTTGTTGACGTCGAATTCGCCGAGGCCGAGGACGTTATCGGAACCGCCAGTAGGCCGCACGGTGGCGGAACCCGCGCGCATAAAGAAATCCCCTGCTTCATGCGCCGATGCGGCGACCGGTAACAGGGTAACGACAGCCAGTGCTAATGCTCTCAGTTTCATGACCACTCCTTTTAAAATTAAAATCGTATGTAAACATCTGTGTCCTACTGCGAGGACTTGTGCGATGTAAGGACACATATTTACGCTGATTTACTGGAAAGGTCATGCGAATCATTTTTTTCATTCTTCTTATAAAACAATGGTTTGATTTAGATCAATTTCCTACGATTTCGGCATTTGAAAAATCCGATTGACCATTTTTTTTGGAAGCCTTAATTTCCTATTCTCCTTCAATGTGATTTTGGTTCGAAGCCTCAGGAGGGGTGGGCAATCAGATGAGCGATACTCTTAATCCTTGTGTCAGTTGCGGCGCGTGCTGCGGTACGTTTCGCGTTTCTTTTTACTGGTCAGAAGCTGAAGACGGCGGCGGCATTGTGCCGGTTGATCTGACTGAACCCCTGAATCTTTTTATGCGCAATATGCGCGGTACCAACGATCGCGCTCCACGCTGTGTCGCTTTACAGGGCGAGATTGGCGGCTGCGTTTCCTGCGGAATTTATGAACAGCGGCCAACGCCCTGCCGCGAGTTCGATATGTCAGGGGAAAATGGCATTTATAATGAAGCCTGCGACCGCGCCCGGGCAAAATATGGTCTTCCGCCTCTGTTTAACCCGGTAATACCTTCTTTAATCGAAAGTTATGTCAATCTGAGTGCCAGCACCCTACAGGAACATGTACAATCTCCCGGTCTATAAAATCGGCTTTCCAAGGAGTTTACATGTCTATCACGGCGGCTTCGCTATACCGTGACACGGGGAATTTTTTCCGCCATCAGATACTCACCATCGTGCTGATGGCACTGCTGACCTCGTTTATTTCCGTGTTGATAGGTCACGGACTGACGCCGGGTGCGGATCAGATATCGATCCTGAATGACGGCGCGGCCGGTTCAGCCACCAGTCTAATGGAGATGGTGCAGAATATGTCGCCGGAGCAACAGCAGGTTCTGCTGCGTGCTTCAGCGGCAGGAACGTTTGCCGCGCTGGTTGGCAATACGCTGTTACTGGGCGGCATGCTCAGCCTGATCCCAATGGCGTCTGCCGGGCAGCACGTCAGTGCCCTGCGCGCTATCGGTGCGTCCGCGCCAAAGCTGCTGTCGCTGCTGCTGCTGACGTTCTTAATGACACTGGTTATCCAGCTGGGCTTTATGGTGCTGGTGGTGCCTGGGGTACTGCTGGCGATTACGCTTTCGCTGTCGCCAATGCTGCTGGTGAATGAGAAGGTTGGCGTGTTTGGCGCCATGCGCGGCAGTATGCGTCTGGCCTGGGGACATATGAAGCTGGTCGCTCCGGCGGTTCTTTTATGGATTATCGCCAAGCTGATCGTGCTGCTGATGGCATCGTCAATGACCGTGCTGCCGGCGAATGTCGCCTCGGTAGTGCTGAACGGATTGAGCAATCTGGTCTCAGCGCTGTTGATTATTTATCTGTCTCGCTTATATATGTTGTTACGCTAATTAACCATGAATGCCTCGACAGAGGCATTCACTGGATGATTTCATTACATACTGATCTGATATCTGGAAGCAGCTATGAAGCAGTTACTCGACTTTCTTCCCCTCGTGGTCTTTTTCGTTTTTTATAAACTGTACGATATTTTTATTGCCTCCGGTGCGCTAATCGTCGCCTCCGTTGTCGCTCTGGCCGCAGGCTGGTTTATCTACCGCAAAGTAGAAAAAATGAGTCTGGTGACCTTTGCACTGGTCGCGGTGTTCGGAACCTTAACCATTGCCCTGCATAATCCTGACTTCATCAAGTGGAAAGTGACGATTATCTATGGCCTGTTCACCCTCGCACTGCTGTTCAGCCAGTGGTTTATGGAAAAACCGTTAATCCAGAGAATGCTGGGTAAAGAGATTCAGCTGCCTGCATTTGCATGGCGTCGTCTGAATATCGCCTGGGCGCTGTTTTTCTTCGTCTGCGGTCTGGTAAATATCTACGTTGCCTTCTGGCTGTCTCAGGACGCCTGGATGAACTTCAAAGTGTTTGGTCTGAGTGCGTTAACCCTGCTGTTTACCCTGCTGAGCGGCGTCTATATCTACCGTTTAATGCCGCAGCAGGAAGAAAAATAACGGAAGCAAAACAATGAGCGAACAACAACGAGTGCCGCAGGGCGAGATGGTGTTACGCACCCTCGCTATGCCTGCGGATACTAATGCCAACGGTGATATTTTTGGCGGCTGGCTGATGTCTCAGATGGATATGGGCGGCGCTATTCTGGCCAAGGAGATCGCCGAAGGACGCGTGGTTACGGTCCGTGCGGACGGCATGACCTTTCTGAAACCGGTTGCCGTGGGTGACGTAGTGAGCTGCCACGCCCGCTGCATCCGTACCGGCACCAGCTCCATCACCATTAACATCGAAGTGTGGATTAAAAAGGTGTCTTCAGAGCCGATTGGCCAGCGCTACTGCACCACCGAAGCGGTATTTATTTATGTAGCGGTGGACCCGGAAGGCAAACCGCGCCCTCTGCCCGCGGATAAAATCAACTTCACCGCGGAAGGCTGATTCTCTCCCCCGCCGTCTCGGAACTTTCCCGGAACAGGCTGACTTCGCGAGCTGGGGTTTTAGCGAATAAAAAAAGGGCTTTCGCCCTTTTTTTATTCGATGCTACTGCCACCGTCGATTTTAAACACGATGTTCATGGTGACATCTTTACCTGGTTTGTTCGGTTCGTAGCGCCATCTGCGCATCGCCTGTTTGACTTCACGCTCAAACATATTGCGCGGCTCGGCGGAAAGAATACGCACGTTGTCTACCTGACCGGAACTGTCTACGTCAAACTGCACGCGCACGCGCCCTTCTATACGCAGGGCAAAGGCACGCTGAGGATAGGCCGGTTTGCTCTGGTTTAACGCACGCGGACCGCTGGATACGGCGGTAGACGGTGCCTGAGACAGCTTCGGCGCGGTGGACGGCTTAGGCGGCTGCGGGTTGGTCACTGGCTGAGCCTGACGCGTTTCCTGCGGTTTCACCTCTTTCTTCGGCTTCACCACCTCTTTCTTCACCGGTTTAGGTTTCGGCTTCGGTTCAGGTTTAGGAATCGGCACCGGCTCCGGAATCGGTGGTTCTGGCACCGGTTCAGGTTCCGGTTCGGGTTCCGGCTCCACCTGCGGTGGCACTGGCTCAGGTTCAGGTTGCACCTCAGGCGCGACCAGCGAGACACTTATAGGCTGAGACGCTTTAGGCATATCAACCGCCTGATGAAAAGAGGCATAAAGCAGTGCTGCGATAACCGAGCCATGCAGTACAACTGAAATCAGCAAAGGCAAAGGAGCGCGGCGTGGTAATGATGTTGTCAGCGTCGTCATAATCTTTCTGGTCAAAATGTGAAGCACCGAGTTTAAATGCAAATAGCAATCAGTTTCAACAACCTCTCACGGCTTATCCGCGATTTCCCGCTTAAAGTTTAACAAACTGGCCTTTATCAAGGGTGAATTATCTTTTAATTGCACAAAAGTTATCGATCACTTAACGTGATGCCCGAATCTCAATCCCCGACAGGAGTGCTTAAAGGTGCTTTATGTAATTTACGCTGAAGATCACGCGGATTCTCTGGAAAAACGCACGGCGGTTCGCCCTGCCCACCTCGCTCGTTTGCAGCTTTTACGTGATGAAGGACGTTTGATCGTTGCCGGTCCAATGCCCGCAGTAGACAGTAATGAACCCGGCGTGGCGGGCTTCACCGGTTCGACGGTGATTGCCGAATTTCCATCACTGGAAGCCGCACAGTCCTGGGCTCAGGATGACCCTTATATCGCCGCCGGCGTGTATAAACAGGTCGCAGTTAAGCCATTCAAAAAAGTTTTCTAAAACAAAAAATTTATTTAAATTCAGTTTATTATATTTACACCAGTGGGCAGATCATCTTAAACGGTACGTAAAAAAGTACACAAAGTTTTCTGCTCATTCTTCTTCCATTCTGGCAGCCATTCTCTCCCCAACAAAACTCCCTACGACGAGGCGATCGATGAAATCTACTTTGCTACTTGCCACCTGCCTGCTTCCCGGCCTGGCTTACTCTGCGGAAGTTCTGCCTCCGGTGGTCAAAACCTTTAGCGAACAGCAGGGCATCAAAATCGTTAAAAAAATCGATGCACCGGGCGGCGTACAGGGCTGGGTGGGCCAGTATCAGGATATGGGTGTGACGCTGTTTCTGACGCCGGACGGCAAACACGTTATTTCCGGTTATCTGTATGACGAAAAAGGCAAAAACCTCAGCGAGGGTTATTTCCAGCAGGAGATCTACGTTCCCCTCGGGCGCGAGATGTGGAAAACGCTGAACGCGGCGCATCCGATCAAAGAAGGGCCGGATTCCGCAGCCAGAAAAGTCATCGTTTTCGCCGATCCGTTCTGCCCCTGGTGTAAGCAGTTCTGGTCAGCGGCGCAGCCGTGGGTGGATACCGGCAAGGTGCAGCTCAATACGTTACTGGTGGCGTTCCTTAACCCGCAAAGCGGCAGATATGCCACGGCGATACTGAATGCGGCGGACCCGGTGCAGGCGTGGAAGGAATACGAACTGTCGGGCGGGAAAAAGCTGCCGCAGTTTGACGGTGTCACACCACGCGAGACGTTCAACCTGCTCCAGCGGCATCAGAAACTGATGGACGATCTCGGTGCCAGTGCTACGCCAGCTATCTATTACATGAATGAAAAAAATGAGCTGCAGCAGGTTGTCGGCATGCCGGACGAAAAGCAGATGGCGGAGATGTTCGGACCGAAGCCCTGACGGTTAGTAGCGCACGGGAAGCCGGGAGACGTTCAGGCCCGGTTGCCCCTTACGATGGAGGCGAGGCTCAACTTTCTGGCAAAAGACCCGACGTTCAGAGAATCTGGGTAAGAAACAGAATTGAGCGACGCTGCTTCTGACTGACCATATGACGGAAGGAGTGCATTCGCCCGTAGCGACGCGACTGCCCTTCTAACCAACGTGACCTGCGACGCTGTACCTGACGCATCATGCGCCAGCGCGCAACTTCATTTCTGCTCCGTTTCATTACACCCTCGGTCTGATATCTGTCGCTTCAAATGTAGCCAAAAATCTCGCGCAGCATTATAGACCTTTCCGTTGCCCGACCAGGTCCGATCTCTTTGCTGCTGAAAATTTCCTTAAAGGTTTCCAGAGCTGCCATCAACACGTAAACTTCTTCTTAACTCGAGCGTGAACAGGATTTCCACTTAATGACCACTTTTTACACCGTGATGAGCTGGCTGCTGGTTTTTGGATACTGGTTACTGATTGCCAGCGTTACGCTGCGCATTCTGATGAAACGCCGCGCGGTGCCCTCCGCAATGGCCTGGCTGTTGATTATTTATATCCTGCCGCTGGTCGGGATTATTGCCTACCTCTCATTTGGTGAACTGCATCTTGGTAAGCGCCGCGCAGAGCGAGCGCGAACCATGTGGCCTTCCACCGCGCGCTGGCTGAAGGATTTGAAGTCCAGTCAGCATATTTTCGCCGACAGCAACAGCGATGTTGCGCGCTCGCTTTTCCAGCTGTGTGAAAATCGCCAGGGGATTGCCGGGGTTAAAGGCAACCAGCTTCAGCTGCTGACCAGCAGCGACGACACCATGAAAGCGTTGATTCGTGATATTCAGCTGGCTCGCCACAATATTGAGATGGTGTTTTACATCTGGCAGCCCGGCGGTATGGCGGATGAAGTAGCCGAATCACTGATGGCTGCCGCGCGTCGCGGCGTTCACTGCCGACTGATGCTTGATTCCGCTGGTAGCGTGGCCTTTTTCCGCAGCCCCTGGGTGGCGATGATGCGCAACGCCGGCATCGATGTGGTGGAGGCGCTGAAGGTCAGCCTGCTGCGCGTATTCCTGCGCCGTATGGACCTGCGTCAGCATCGTAAAGTGGTGTTGATTGATAACTATATTGCCTACACCGGCAGCATGAATCTCGTCGATCCTCGCTTCTTCAAGCAGGACGCTGGCGTTGGCCAGTGGGTGGATCTGATGGCGCGCATGGAAGGACCAGTGGCGACTACCATGGGTATCGTTTACTCCTGCGACTGGGAGATTGAAACCGGGAAGCGCATTCTGCCGCCGGCGCCAGATGGCAACATCATGCCGTTTGAACAGGAGAGCGGCCATACTATTCAGGTGGTCGCTTCGGGTCCCGGCTTTCCTGAGGATATGATTCACCAGGCGCTGCTGACCGCCATCTATTCGGCGC
The DNA here is from genome assembly GCF_059420805.1 of Erwinia sp. GW821-FHT03D09. Lineage (NCBI taxonomy): Bacteria > Pseudomonadati > Pseudomonadota > Gammaproteobacteria > Enterobacterales > Erwiniaceae > Erwinia > Erwinia sp. GW821-FHT03D09. Next base: position 179,553 of record NZ_JBWKUK010000004.1, on the reverse strand, counting down.
GGGAGCAGCTGGTGATGACCACGCCATATCTGGTACCCAGCGATGATCTACTGCACGCCATCTGCACCGCCGCGTTTCGTGGGGTCGATGTCAGCATTATCGTTCCGCGCCACAACGATTCCATGCTGGTTGGCTGGGCAAGTCGCTCGTTTTTTAGCGAGCTGCTGGAAGCGGGCGTTAAAATTTACCAGTTTGAGGGTGGCCTGTTGCATACCAAAAGCGTGCTGGTTGACGGTCAGCTAAGCCTGGTCGGCACGGTTAATCTGGATATGCGCAGCCTGTGGCTGAATTTCGAAATCACGCTGGTGATCGATGACGACGGGTTTGGCGGCGATCTGGCCCGCGTTCAGGATGATTATATCGCCCGTTCCCGCCTGGTTGATGCTCAGCGCTGGTCGCGCCGTGCTTACTGGAAGCGTATCGTTGAACGACTGTTTTACTTCTTCAGTCCATTGCTGTAAAACGAGCGGAACTGAAATGCGACATCGCCCGTCGGCGGAACAGGAAACATTATGGATTTAAATAACCGTCTTACCGAAGATGAAACGCTGGAACAGGCTTATGATATTTTCCTTGAGCTAGCCGTGGATAATCTCGACCAGGCTGATGTGATTTTATTTAACCTGCAATTTGAAGAACGCGGCGGCGCGGAGCTTTACGATCCCTCCGAAGACTGGGCTGAACACGTAGATTTTGACCTCAATCCTGACTTCTTCTCTGAAGTGGTGATCGGACTTGGCGACGCTGACGGTGAGCCGATTACCGATGTTTTCGCCCGCGTGCTACTCTGCCGCGAAAAAGACCACAAGCTCTGCCACATTCTGTGGAAAGAGTAACGCTGTGAAATAGCCCGATTTAATCGGGCTTTTTTTCATCCGGTTCGGGCGGTAACCCCGAGCCACAGCTTTTGCAAAATTGTGCATCGTTTTCATGGCCGGACTCTTTACAGTGCGGGCAAATACGCTGCTTGCGCCGCCGCTGCATGACCTCAGTCATATACGAACTTATCACGCCGGTCGGAATGGCTATCAGCGAGTAACCCAGCAGGATAAGTATTGACGAAACAATGCGGCCCAGCCCGGTATGCGGTGTGATATCGCCGTAGCCAACGGTAGTGAGCGTGACGGTCGCCCAGTAGAGGGAAACCGGCAGGCTGGTAAAGCCGTGCTCCGGCCCTTCAATCACGTACATCAGCCCGCCAAACAGGCACAGCAGGATAATCAGCACGCCGAAAAACAACATCAGCTTTTTACGTGCGCTGTACAGGCTGTTCCACATTACGCTGGCAGAGCCGATATAGCGCAGCACTTTGATCAAACGCAGCAGCCGCAGCACTCGCAGCAGGCGTAGTGCCATCATGTACTGTAGGGCGATTTCCGGCCAAAAGAAGTAGATATACAGCGGCAGCGTGGTTATCAAATCGACAACGCCGAAAAAGCTGCATGCGTAGTGCAGAGGATGCCGCGAGGTTATCAGGCGCAGCAAATATTCAATGCTAAACACGGCGGTAAAAAGATACTCGAGCAGCAAAAACAGCGAGGTTTCAGCATCACCTTCCGCTATCACATTCGGGGTCCCCGACTCCACAAATACCAGCACCACGCTAATTAGCGATGATAGAATCCAAAATCGTTCAGCATAGTGGCCGCTACGGGTGTGAATATCAAACAACGCCGCATAAATGCGACCGCGCAATCCCTGGCTGTAATCCGGCACACAACCTCCTGTAATCCTTTACGATGCGCTATTACTAAGGTCCTGCCGAGATAATATCAAGCATTAACCCGAGACATAAAAAAAACCCGCATTGAAAGTTCAAAACGGGTTTTGCCATCGAAAGGTCGCGCTTTGCTTACATCGGATCGACCTTCAGGCAGGACACCGCATGGCGGAAACTGCCTTCCAGCAGCGGCCGTGTTTTGGCGCATTCCGGCCCGGCAATCGGACAGCGGGTGCGGAACACGCATCCCGAAGGTGGATTGATCGGCGATGGCAGCTCACCGTCCAGCAGCTGGATGACTTTGTTTTTCTCCAGGTCGGGATCGGGGATCGGCACGGCGGACATCAGTGCGCGGGTATAGGGGTGCTGCGGATTCTGATAAACCCGATCGTAGGTGCCCAGCTCCACCGCGTGCCCTAAATACATCACCAGAACGCGGTCGGAGATGTGTTTCACCACCGCCAGATCGTGAGCAATAAAGATCAACGACAGGCCCATTTCTCGCTGCAGCTGTTGCAGCAGGTTAACCACCTGCGCCTGAATTGACACATCCAGTGCGGATACCGGCTCATCGCAGATTATCAGCTTCGGCTCAAGGATCAGCGCGCGGGCAATTCCGATACGCTGGCACTGACCGCCGGAGAACTCGTGCGGGTAACGGTTAATCAGATTTGGCAGCAGCCCCACCTTCAGCATCATCGCCTTGACGCGATCCTTCACTTCCTGCCGCGCCATTTTCGGATGATAGGTACGCAGCGGCTCCGCGATAATTTCACCGATAGTCATACGGGGATTCAGCGAGGCCAGTGGGTCCTGGAATATCATCTGAATATCGCTGCGCGCAGCACGCCATTCATCCGCCGTTTGCCCGAGCAGGTCGCGGCCCAGCCAGGCGACGCGGCCTTCGGTGGCTTTTACCAGCCCGATAATTGCCCGCGCCAGGGTGGATTTACCGCAGCCGGATTCACCGACGACGCCGAGGGTTTCCCCCTCATACAGCCGCAGGCTCACGCCATCCACCGCCTTCAGCGTTTTTGGCGGCTGCCAGAACCACTGACGGCCATCTTTGATGTCGAAGTGCACCTTCAGGTCGGCGATTTCCAACAGGACCTTCTTTTCAGCAACCGTTGTCATACCAGCTCCTCCACCGGTTTGAAGCAGGCGCGCAGGCGCCCTTCACCAAATCCCGCCAGCGGCGGCGCGGCGCTGCAAATTTCCATCGCATGCGGGCAGCGAGGCTGGAACGGGCAGCCCTTCGGCAGGCGCAGCAGATTAGGCGGATTGCCCGGAATGGTCATCAGCGTATCGCCCTCTTCACCATCAAGACGTGGAACGGCATTAAGCAGGCCAATCGAGTAAGGGTGGGAAGGATGGTAGAATACATCGCGCGCGTTGCCGTATTCCATGGTACGCCCGGCATACATCACCAGTACCCGATCGCAGATCCCGGCCACCACGCCGAGATCGTGGGTGATCATAATAATCGCGGTATTAAACTCCCGCTTCAGCTCGTTCAGCAGCGTCATGATCTGCGCCTGAACGGTCACATCCAGCGCGGTGGTCGGTTCGTCGGCGATCAGCAGTTTGGGCCTGCACAGCAGCGCCATGGCAATCATCACGCGCTGGCGCATCCCGCCGGAAAATTCATGCGGGAACATTTTCATGCGTTTCCGCGCTTCCGGCATTTTTACCGCATCCAGCATACGTACCGATTCTTCAAACGCCTGGGCGCTGCTCATCCCTTTATGCAGCTGTAACACTTCCATCAGCTGTTCGCCCACGCGCATATAAGGGTTCAGCGAGGTCATCGGGTCCTGAAATATCATCGCAATCTGTTCGGCGCGCAGCCGGTTCAGCTTTTTCTCCGGCAGATTGAGGATTTCGCTACCGTCAAAGCGCGCCGATCCGCCAATCCGACCATTGCTGGCCAGCAGCCCCATCAGCGCAAACGCGGTCTGCGACTTGCCGGAGCCAGATTCGCCGACGATCCCCAGCGTTTCTCCCGCACGCAACGTGAAGTTAAGATCGTTGACCGCCGTGACGTCGCCGTCCGGGGTACCGAAGGTTACCCGCAGATCCTTCACGTCCAGCAGTGCCCCGGCCTGTTTGCTCTGTGTTCTGACCGTTTCCAGTTCAATTACGCTCATCGTTATCTCCTTAGCGGTCTTTCGGGTCGAGGGCGTCACGCAGGCCATCGCCAATAAAGTTAAAACAGAACAGGGTAATCACCAGAAAACCGGCCGGATACAGCAGCAGCCACGGAGAAACCTCCATGGAGTTGGCACCGTCGCTCAGCAACGCGCCCCAACTGCTCAGCGGTTCCTGAGTGCCAAGCCCGAGGAAGCTAAGGAACGACTCAAACAGGATCATGCTCGGTACCAGCAGTGAGGCGTACACCACCACTACGCCCAGCACGTTGGGTACGATATGGCGCAGCACAATATTCATGGTCGATACGCCGCCGACCTGAGCCGCTTCAATAAACTCTTTGCGCTTCAGGCTAAGCGTCTGCCCGCGCACGATACGGGCCATATCCAGCCAGGAAACCATGCCGATGGCGACAAAGATCAGCAAAATATTCTGTCCGAATAGCGTCACCAGCAGGATCACGAAGAACATGAACGGGAAGGAGTTAAGGATTTCCAGCAGGCGCATCATTACCGAGTCGGTTTTGCCGCCCAGGTAGCCCGCCAGCGTGCCGTAAAGCGTGCCGACCACCACCGCCACCAGCGCAGCGGCGATACCCACCATCAGAGAGATGCGCCCGCCGATAGCCACGCGCACCAGCAGATCGCGCCCCGACGAGTCGGTGCCAAAATAGTGGCCGCTGCTGAACTCCGGTGCCGCGGACATCATCGCCCAGTCGGTATCATCGTAGGTAAACTGCGATAGCATCGGCGCGAAGGTGACGAACAGCGCGATCAGCACCAGCACAAACAGACTGGCGACCGCCGCACGGTTATGAATGAAGCGACGGCGGGCATCCTGCCACAGGCTGCGCCCTTCAATTTCCAGCTTTTCAGTGAAATTTTCCAGAGCTTCGCTGTTTTTCTTACTTAAAATCATTTTCAGCTCCTGCTCAGTAACGAATTTTCGGATCGATAACGGCATACAGCACATCAACAATCGCGTTAAACAGAATCGTCAGCGCCCCGACGAGAATAGTCAGGCTTAATACCAGCGAATAATCGCGGTTCAGCGCTCCGTTAACGAACAGCTGACCGATACCCGGCAGGCCGTAAATTGTTTCAATGACCATTGAACCCGTGATAATGCCGACAAAGGCCGGACCAAGGTAGGAAAGCACCGGCAGCAGCGCGGGCTTAAGCGCGTGGCGCAATATAATGCGGCGCATCGGCAGGCCTTTGGCGCGAGCCGTACGGATAAAGTTGGAGTGGAGGACTTCAATCATCGATCCACGGGTAATACGGGCGATACTGGCGATATAGGCCAGCGAAAGTGCAACCATCGGCAGGATCATATATTGCAGCGCCCCGCCGTTCCAGCCGCCTCCGGGCAGCCACTTCAGGGTGATTGAGAAGAGTAAAACCAGCAGCGGTGCCACGACGAAGCTGGGAATAACAATTCCGGTCATTGCCACCCCCATGACCGCATAATCCCATTTACTATTCTGCTTCAGTGCCGCAATGACACCGGCGGTCACGCCAAATACCAGCGCCAGCAAAAATGCCGCGGCGCCCAGCCTGGCCGAAACCGGGAACGAGGAGGCAACCAGATCGTTAACCGTATAATCTTTATATTTAAAGGAAGGACCGAAATCGCCGTGCGCCAGCTGCTGAAGATAGTTGAGATACTGCTTCCACATCGGATCGTTGAGGTGATATTTGGCTTCGATATTCGCCATGACTTCCGGCGTTAATGCGCGCTCGCCAGTAAACGGACTGCCGGGGGCAAGGCGCATCATAAAGAATGAGATGGTGATCAAAATAAACAGCGTTGGTATCGCTTCAAGGAAGCGACGAAATATAAATTTTAACATTGCCCGTACCTGCTGGCTCTAAGCCGCAGAGGCAGAACCTCTGCGGTGACATTGCTTCAAATGGGCAGCAGAACTGCCCGTCGTACTTAGTGTTTAATAATGTAGAGATCTTTATTGTGGCTGTTATCCAGCGGATCTTTGCCGGTGTAGCCGCCCACATAAGGCTTCACTAACCGCAGATTTTTATAGTAATAGACCGGAACAATAGCGGAGTCGGCATCGAGGATTTTTTCAGCCTGCGCGTAAACTTCCGCGCGTTTGCCTTCATCTCCGGCAGCCAGCGCCTCTGCCATCACCTTATCGAACTCAGGATTCTTATAATGTGAGGTGTTGTTACTGCTGTCCGACAGCATGGTATTCAGGAAGCTGGTAGGTTCATTATAGTCCGCACACCAGGCCGCGCGTGCCACGTCGAAATTACCCTGATGCCGAGTATCCAGGAAGGTTTTCCACTCCTGATTTTGCAGCTTCACGTTGACGCCCAGATTTTTTTTCCAGATAGACGCTGCAGCAATCGCCAGTTTTTTATGCAGATCGGAGGTGTTGTACAGCAGGTCGAAGGTCAGCGGTTTGTCCGCGGTGTAGCCCGCTTCAGCCAGCAGCTTTTTCGCTTCTTCATTACGTTTTTCCTGCGACCAGCCGAACCACTCCGGCGGCGTCAGCTTAATGCCATCGGTAAACGGCGGCGTATAGCTGTAGGCCGGATCTTCATCCTGTGCCTTCACTTTATTCACCATGATGTCGCGATCCAGGCCGAGCTTCAGTGCGGTGCGAACGCGCGGATCGTTAAACGGCGGCTTCTGATTGTTGATTTCGTAGTAGTAGGTGCAGAGGTACGGATCGGCGTGAATTTCGCCCGGGATCTCTTTTTTCAGCTTCTGATACAGCTCAATCGGCAGATAGTTATAGGTCATATCGCTGCCGCCGCTGCGGTAGCGGTTGGTGTCGGTCACTTCTGAAGAGATTGGCAGGAACGTGACCTGGTTCAGAATGGTATGGGCGTTATCCCAGTACTGCGGGTTGCGTTCAACGACGATTCGCTCGTTAACCACCCACTCTTTCAGCTTAAATGCGCCGTTGCCAACAAAGTTGGCGGGCTGGGTCCACTTATCACCAAATTTTTCCACCACCGGCTTATAAACCGGAGACATGGATGGGTGGATCAGCAGCTTGTAGAAATAAGGAACCGCGTCGCTGAGGGTCACTTCCAGCGTATGGTCGTCAATGGCTTTTACGCCCAGGGTATCGGCAGGTTTTTTACCGCCGATGATGTCATCAACGTTAAGTAAATGACCGTATTGCAGATAGCTGGCATAAGGCGATGCCGTTTTCGGATCGGCCAGGCGCTGCCAGCTGTAGACGAAATCCTGCGCGGTTACCGGCTCGCCGTTTGACCATTTGGCCGTGTTGCGCAGGTGGAAGATCCATACCTTCCCACCGTCTTTACTTTCCCATTTTTCCGCTACGCCGGGAATAATCTTGCCATCGGCGTCGTTAATCACCAGGCCTTCCAGCACGTCGCGGTTAACGTTAGATTCCGGCACGCCTTCGATTTTGTGCGGGTCAAGGGATTGCAGTTCTGCACCGTTACCACGGATCAATTCCTGCTTGTCGGCCAGCTGCACGCCAGCGGGTACATTTGCCGCGAAGGCATTATTAAGCATCAGTGAACCCATAGCCGCCATGACGCCCAGGGCGATGAGACTTTTTTTCGTGATGTTGGTCATTATTTACCTACTCCAGTTTTTAATATTACCTGCGGATCTTCGGCCCGCGGCGATAGCCCTGTATACGGGAAACCTTGCCAAATGGCGGAACGACGCCTTTTGGTTTGTTGATAAATCAGTACTTCTTTCTGCTACCGCTTTGCGAAGCACTTCTGCGTTACCGAACAGTCCGTCGGGCTGACGATCGGAACATCACATAGGCAATTTGCTGCTGTTCAGTTAGACCCTGCTGCCATCCCTCAAAGTTACGGCGTAATACACTGCACATCCGGTGCCAGTTTTCACGAGTCACCTGAAAAATTATCAGAAGGGGTAAGTTTGCGCTAAAGCTAAATAACAAAAATGTTAACCATTTCTACTTTATCATGATAAATCGTAGGGGGAATGAGTTATTACACACCGATAAATAACGGTTAATTTGTTGATTATATTTAACAAATAGCCAAAAACACCTAATGAAGCTCACAAATCAACCATTCTGGATGAAAATCACATTCTTATCGCAAAATACTCACGATCAAACAAAAACTATCGCTGACCATTGTTTTAATAGCAGTATATATGGCTGGATAAATACGTTTTTGCAGACGTTAATATATGTTAAAATTGTAACATATCATGCTCTGATTTCAGGATGAAAAGCGTTTGCAGTAATTACATTAATAATCTTAGATGCAAAGTAAGAATGATGAATAATTGTCGTAAATTGGGGCGCTTATTCGATCTGATGCACTATTTTCGTGCGATTGATGGCTTGAGGTAAAAAAAAAGCGCATATCATGCGCTTTTTAATATTTATTTCAGGATGAAATCATCTCAGACGATTCAGCTGGTTAATCCCGGGAACAGTGACCGAATGCCGGTAACCACAAACTCAATGCCCAGCGCCATCAACAACAGTCCCATAATACGCGTGACCACGTTAATGCCGGTCTGGCCCAACACACGAACCATGATCGGCGCCGCGCGGAATAACAGCCAGCAGCAGAAAGCGAAGAGCGCAATCGCCAGCGAGAAACCAAGCAAGTTTTGCCAGCTGTGATAGCGGGTGCTCCAGACGATTGTGGAACTGATCGCACCTGGCCCTGCCATCAGCGGCAGGGCCAGCGGCACCACGCCGATGCTTTCGCGGTTGGCCGTTTCTGATTTTTCCTGCTTGTTCTGCTTATCTTCACCCAGTTTACCGCTGATCATCGACATGGCGATGGTGACCACCAGGATGCCCCCCGCGATGCGGAATGAATCAATAGAAATGCCGAAAATATGCAGAATACCGTCGCCTAAAAACAGGGCGGTCCACAGAATAATCGCTACGGAGACGTTGGCAGTAAGATTGGTTTTATTCCTTGCGGCGGCAACCTGATAACTGGTCATACTGATAAACACCGGGATGATGCCGATGGGATTGACCAGTGCAAACAGGCCGACAAAGAATTTAATGTAACCTGAAAGATCTAATAGTGCTGAATTCACCCTGCTCTCCTGTGGGCGTCATGGTGGCGCTAATGTAATAGAATTCATCCGCAGTCACCATCCTGCCTGTCGCAATAATCACCCGCTTTCTCGCTAAAAACGGATCAATAAACTCAGTGTTACCGGAATGTTTAGAGCATTATTCCATTGTTAAAACCTGTCATGATTTAATGCACATAAGTTAAACAAAAGCATTATCCCACTCAAGCTGAAAGGTGTCAGCTTGCAGAAAAGATGATCTAAATCATCATTTTCCTTAGCGACTCCCGTTATGCTCAATGTCATCAGAAGGAGCTGATAACACACTGAAAGTGACAGTCTGTTTTAAGATGCATTAAGACTCTGTCAGTAAACCATTAGAACGTTTTGCGCATTATCGCAAGCCCGCGTCCGGCAGCTGCAGTGTCGATGACTATACTTGCAAGTTCTGACTTGTTTACTAATAGAGTTTAACTTCCTCAGGAGAGCATTTATGGCCGTTACTAATGTTGCTGAACTTAACGCACTGGTTGAACGTGTTAAAAAGGCACAGCGTGAATACGCCAATTTCACTCAAGAACAAGTAGACAAAATCTTCCGCGCTGCCGCTCTGGCCGCTGCCGATGCCCGAATTCCACTGGCTAAAATGGCCGTTGCAGAGTCAGGAATGGGCATTGTTGAAGATAAGGTGATTAAAAACCACTTCGCTTCAGAATATATTTATAACGCCTACAAAGATGAAAAAACCTGCGGCGTTCTGGCTACCGACGATACATTCGGAACCATCACCATCGCTGAACCTATCGGCATTATCTGCGGTATCGTTCCAACCACTAACCCAACTTCTACCGCAATTTTCAAGGCGTTGATTAGCCTGAAAACCCGTAACGGTATTATCTTCTCCCCACATCCGCGCGCCAAAGACGCCACTAATAAAGCCGCTGATATCGTTCTGCAGGCCGCTATAGCCGCCGGTGCACCAAAAGACATTATTGGTTGGATCGATGCACCTTCCGTCGAGCTGTCAAATCAGCTGATGCATCACCCTGATATCAACCTGATCCTCGCTACCGGTGGCCCTGGCATGGTTAAAGCGGCCTACAGCTCCGGTAAACCCGCTATCGGCGTGGGTGCCGGTAATACACCGGTCGTGGTAGATGAAACGGCAGATATTAAACGGGCAGTGGCGTCAATTTTGATGTCGAAAACCTTCGATAACGGTGTTATCTGCGCTTCTGAGCAGTCGGTAATCGTCGTTGACAGCGTTTATGATGCAGTCCGCGAACGTTTCGCCAGCCACGGCGGCTACCTGCTGCAGGGTAAAGAACTGAAGGCCGTACAGGACATGATCCTGAAAAACGGCGCGCTTAACGCCGCTATCGTAGGTCAGCCAGCGGTAAAAATCGCCGAAATGGCCGGCATAACCGTTCCGGCGAGCACCAAAATCCTGATCGGTGAAGTCAAACTGGTTGATGAATCCGAACCATTTGCCCACGAAAAACTGTCTCCAACGCTGGCCATGTACCGCGCCAAAAACTTCACCGATGCGGTAGATAAAGCCGAGAAGCTGGTAGCCATGGGCGGTATTGGCCACACTTCCTGCCTGTACACCGACCAGGACAACCAGCCTGAACGCGTCAACTACTTTGGCGACAAAATGAAAACCGCGCGTATTCTGATTAACACGCCGGCTTCACAGGGCGGTATCGGTGACCTGTATAACTTCAAGCTGGCCCCGTCGCTGACGCTGGGCTGTGGTTCATGGGGTGGTAACTCCATTTCTGAAAACGTCGGACCTAAACATCTGATTAACAAGAAAACCGTGGCTAAGCGAGCTGAAAATATGTTGTGGCATAAACTTCCTAAGTCTATCTACTTCCGCCGCGGTTCGCTGCCAATAGCGCTTGAAGAAGTGGCAACCGATGGCTACAAACGTGCGTTTATCGTCACCGACCGCTTCCTGTTCAATAACGGTTATGCTGACCAGATTATCCGCGTGCTGAAGTCACACGGCGTGGAAACCGACGTATTCTTCGAAGTTGAAGCGGACCCAACGCTGAGTATTGTGCGTAAAGGCGCTGAGAAGATGAATTCTTTCAAACCGGACGTGATTATCGCGCTGGGCGGAGGTTCTCCGATGGATGCGGCGAAAATTATGTGGGTAATGTACGAGCACCCGGAAACCCACTTCGAAGAGCTGGCGCTGCGCTTTATGGATATCCGTAAACGCATTTACAAGTTCCCGAAAATGGGCGTGAAGGCCAAAATGGTGGCGATCACCACCACCTCCGGTACCGGTTCAGAAGTCACGCCGTTCGCCGTGGTGACCGACGACGCCACCGGCCAGAAATACCCACTGGCGGACTACGCCCTGACCCCGGATATGGCGATTGTTGATGCCAACCTGGTGATGGATATGCCGAAATCACTCTGTGCCTTTGGTGGACTGGATGCCGTAACCCACTCGCTGGAAGCCTATGTGTCAGTCATGGCAAACGAATTCTCCGATGGCCAGGCGCTACAGGCACTGAAACTGCTGCGGGAAAACCTCCCCGCCAGCTATCGCGACGGTGCCAAAAATCCGGTAGCTCGTGAACGCGTTCATAACGCCGCCACCATCGCCGGTATCGCCTTCGCCAACGCCTTCCTTGGGGTTTGCCACTCAATGGCGCACAAGCTGGGCTCTGAGTTCCACATTCCACACGGTCTGGCCAATGCGCTGCTGATTTGTAATGTGATTCGCTACAACGCCAACGACAACCCAACCAAACAGACAGCCTTCAGTCAGTATGACCGTCCACAGGCACGCCGTCGCTACGCTGAAATTGCTGACCATCTGGGTCTCAGCGCACCGGGCGACCGCACTGCGCAGAAAATTGAGAAACTGCTTGCCTGGCTTGAAGAGATGAAAGCTGCCCTGGGTATTCCAAAGTCGATTCGCGAAGCCGGGGTTCAGGAAGCCGATTTCCTGGCGAAGGTAGATAAACTGGCTGAAGATGCCTTCGATGACCAGTGTACCGGTGCCAACCCGCGCTATCCGCTGATTGCTGAGTTAAAGCATATTATGATGGATACATTCTACGGTCGCGCATTTACCGAATCTGGTAATGCAGCTACCGAAGCCGTGCAGGAAACCGAAATCAAAAAGGTTGAAAAACGCGCAAAGAAGTAACAGCGCACTAACGGATATAGCACTACGGTAAGAAACAATGCCGGTTACTTTACGTAACCGGCATTATTTTTAGCGGTAATAAATAGTTTGCCAGACAGAACGATTAGTTTGTCTTAACATCCCCTAGGAATCTTCTCAAGCCGGAAAAAAACCGGCTTTATCCTTCTGTGCTCTGCTGATTACCAAAAATAGCATGAGAGGAACCGCTTTCCAGCGCTTCGTAGTAATGCTTGCGGCAGACAGAAACATAACTTTCATTTCCTCCTACCTGTACCTGTACTCCCTCTTTAAACGGCTTACCCTGTTCATTAAGACGCAGGACCATTCCGGCTTTTCTGCCACAGTGACAGACAGTTTTTAATTCCACCAGCTTATCAGCCCACGCCAGCAGGTACTGGCTACCGCTAAATAATTCCCCACGAAAATCAGTACGCAGGCCGTAGCAAAGTACGGGGATATCCAGAAGGTCTACAACGTCGGCAAGCTCTTTGACCTGGGCACGCGTGAGAAACTGGCTTTCGTCCAGCAGGACACAATGAACGGCTTCGAGAAGACTCTCAGCCTTAATTTCACTGAATAGTGAAGTCTGGTTACTATAAAGCCTGGCGGGTGAAGAAAGGCCAATTCGTGAGCCAATCCGTCCGATACCGAAACGATTATCAAATTCAGCGGTATACACCATCGTACGCATCCCGCGCTCTTGATAATTATAAGAAGATTGCAACAAAGCCGTGGATTTACCGGCATTCATCGCCGAATAATAGAAATAAAGTTGAGCCATTGGCCCTTACTCCGCAGGTCATAAACGTAGGCGCGAAGTGTAACATAAACTTTGCATTCTGATGGTAATAAGCTAATTATTATTAGGTATTTAACGGCAACATAGGCCTGTTGGTTTGATATCCAATATCGATTTTATTTCTGCCATAATCGATAATCATCCGGCTTTTAAACTGTGTAATATGTGTCTATTAGTTGTTTTCTATTCCTCAGGCAATTAGCTATTGCAGTTCGCTATCGTCACCACTATTATTATCGGGCAAGAAGTATTCCTATCAATATAAATTAGAGAAGTGGACAATGAGCGAAGCACTTAAAATTCTGAACAACATCCGTACGCTGCGTGCACAGGCGAGAGAATGCAGCCTGGAAACTCTGGAAGAAATGCTGGAGAAACTGGAAGTTGTGGTTAATGAACGCCGCGATGAAGAGGATCAGGCGCAGGCCGAAGTTGAAGAACGCACTCGCAAACTGCAGCAGTACCGCGATATGCTGATCGCTGACGGTATTGACCCGAACGAATTACTCTCCAGCCTTGCAGCGGCCAAAGCACCAGGTAAATCCAAGCGTGCGGCGCGCCCAGCTAAATATCAATATGTTGAAGAGAACGGCGAAACGAAAACCTGGACTGGCCAGGGCCGTACCCCGGCAGTGATCAAGAAAGCAATCGAAGAACAAGGTAAGCAACTGGACGATTTCCTGCTGTAATTACTCCTGGAGTCCGCCTCTAATGCCACACATTATGTGTGCTTATTTAGTTTTATTATTTTATCACCAGGCATCAATAAAAAAGGAAGCGTAAGCTTCCTTTTTTATTGGTCATCAAACCTGATAAAAGTCTCTGTACCATCCCACAAAGCGCGCGACCCCTTCATCGACTAACGTCTGCGGCTTAAATCCGATAACCTCATACAGCGCGCGAGTATCTGCACTGGTATCCAGTACATCACCCGGCTGCATCGGCAACATATTCTTACTGGCCGTCTGACCCAGTGTATTCTCCAGTGCTTTTATATAGTCCATTAACATCACCGGCTGGCTGTTACCGATATTGTAGACACGATAAGGTGCTGAGCTGCTGGCCGGATTTCCCATTTCAACTGTCCAGCTTTCATCACGCTGAGGAATAACGTCCTGCAGGCGGAGGATGGATTCGGCGATATCATCGATGTAGGTGAAGTCTCGACACATTTCGCCATTATTATAAACGTCGATACTTTCACCCGCGAGAATAGCGCGAGTGAACTTAAACAACGCCATATCCGGGCGGCCCCAGGGGCCATAGACGGTAAAGAAACGCAGTCCGGTAGTGGGAATACCGTACAGATGAGAATAGGTATGAGACATCAGCTCATTGGCTTTTTTGGTTGCCGCATACAGCGATACCGGATGATCAACGGAATCATCCGTAGAGAATGGCAGTTTGCGATTCAGGCCATATACCGAGCTGGAAGAGGCATACAGTAAATGCTCAACCTGATTATGGCGACAACCCTCAAGTATATTTAAATGGCCGATAAGATTTGCGTCCGCGTACGCCAGAGGATTTTCCAGTGAATAACGCACACCGGCCTGAGCGGCAAGGTGAATTACGCGCTGGAAACGCTGCTCGCGAAACAGACTGGCAATACCTTCCCTGTCGGCAAGGTCAATTTTGATAAAGGTAAATCCGGGATGGTTGTTAACCAGATCGAGCCGGGCAGTTTTCAGATTAACATCGTAATAATCGTTCAGGTTATCGATACCGATAACCTGGTGACCGGCATCAAGCAGGCGTTGAGTGACGTGAAAGCCAATAAATCCTGCTGCGCCGGTAACCAGATATTTCATACTTGCCTCTTAATTATGCAATGTTTAGAGATGCTCCGCGGCCAATTGCATAATAGACAAAACCGCGTTTGCTGATCCTTTCTGGATCATACAGGTTACGACCATCAAAAATCACGGCTTCTTTCAGGGCATCTTTAATCACATCAAAATCAGGTGCGCGGAAGTTCTGCCACTCGGTGCAAATCACCAGGCCATCAGCACCCTGCAACGCTGCTTCTTTGGTTCCCATCAGCTTCAGATCGCTGCGGTGACCGTAGATACGCTGGGCTTCATCCATCGCTTCCGGGTCGAACGCTTGTACGGTCGCCCCCGCCTGCCACAGTGCTTCCATCAGCACCCGGCTTGACGCTTCACGCATGTCATCGGTGTTAGGCTTAAATGACAGGCCCCACAGAGCGAAGGTTTTGCCCTGAAGGTTGTCACCGAAATGACGTTTGATGAAGCTCGGCAGCTTGTTCTTCTGCGAATCGTTAACATCCTCTACTGCCTGCAGCAGACGCGGCGTGTAGCCAATCTGCTCGGCGGTACGGATCAGCGCCTGCACATCTTTCGGGAAGCAGGAACCGCCATAGCCGCAGCCAGGATAGATAAAGGAGTAACCGATACGCGAATCTGAACCGATCCCCTGACGAACTTTCTCAACGTCAGCGCCCAAAAGCTCGGCCAGGTTGGAGATTTCATTCATAAAGCTGATCTTGGTTGCCAGCATGCAGTTTGCCGCATACTTGGTCAGCTCGGCACTGCGGATATCCATCAGGATCATACGATCGTGATTGCGGTTGAATGGCTCATAAAGCTCACGCAACAGCTCAACAACTTCATCGTTGTCGGTACCAATAACAATACGTTCAGGACGCATACAGTCGTTGACTGCCGCACCCTCTTTCAGGAATTCCGGGTTAGACACAACATCAAAGGTCTGTTCAACACCGCGTCCTTTCAGCGTCTCTTCCATCACCTGACGCACGCGGTCAGCTGTCCCTACCGGTACGGTAGATTTATCCAGAACCACTTTGTGCGAAGTCATGTGCTGGGCGATGGTACGCGCCACGGCAGTGACATACTTCAGATCGGCAGAGCCGTCTTCGTCCGGCGGCGTTCCCACGGCGATAAACTGCATCACACCGTGCTTCACCCCTTCCTCGGCGTTCGTGGAGAACTTCAGGCGGCCAGCCTCATAATTCTGCATCACCAGCGGAGTCAACCCTGGTTCAAAAATTGGAATTTGGCCTTTCTTAAGATTTTCGACTTTATTTGCGTCAACATCAATGCAGAGAACGTCATGTCCAACTTCTGCCAGAACAGCAGCCTGCACCAGTCCGACGTAACCGATACCAAATACGGTGACTTTCATTATGTTGTCCCGGTTAAAATGAAATTATTTTTTACTGCCTACTGTGCTTTCCAGCCACGCTTTGAAATCACTGCCCAGCGTGTTGTGGCGAACGCCGTACTCAACGAATGCCTGCATGTAACCCAGTTTGTTACCGCAGTCGTGGCTGACGCCTTTCAGATGATAGGCTTCAACGGTTTCTTTTTCCATCAGCATAGCGATAGAGTCGGTCAGCTGGATCTCATCACCGGCACCCGGAGGGGTTTTCGCCAGCAGTGGCCAGATGTCCGCAGACAGAACGTAACGACCCACTACCGCCAGGTTAGACGGAGCCCGATCGGCTTTAGGCTTCTCAACCACACCCACCATCGGCGCGCTTTCACCAGCTTTCAGCTCGGCACCTTTGCAGTCAACAACACCGTAAGCGGTTACATCAGCAACCGGCTCAACCATGATCTGGCTGTTTCCGGTTTCATCGAAGCGGCGGATCATGTCGGCCAGGTTATCTTTCGACAGGTCGGATTCATATTCGTCCAGAATCACGTCCGGCAGGATCACGGCAACAGGCTCGTTACCCACCACCGGCCACGCGCACATCACCGCATGTCCCAGACCTTTGGCCAGCCCCTGACGAACCTGCATAATGGTCACGTGCGGTGGGCAGATTGACTGAATTTCTTCCAGCAGCTGGCGCTTAACGCGTTTTTCCAGCATGGCTTCCAGTTCAAAACTGGTGTCAAAGTGGTTTTCGATGGAATTTTTAGAAGAATGCGTAACCAGCACAATTTCAGTAATTCCTGCCGCGATACACTCGTTAACGACATACTGGATTAACGGCTTATCAACCAGCGGCAGCATCTCTTTCGGGATCGCTTTGGTTGCTGGCAACATACGTGTTCCCAAACCCGCAACCGGGATTACCGCTTTTTTTACTTTGGACTTATAGGCAGACATCGAAGTACCTCTCATTAGGCCGTTCAAGTTATTACTTGATATATCGAGTTTAAAAACAGAGTGAGTATACCAGTTAGACCCGCGCGGATTTATCCTGGTAAATTCATTTATGCAAAAATAAGACTATTACCCAAGTGTAAAGCTTATCAATGCCTCTGTCTTGCCGGGCGAATAGAAAAGAGCGTGACTGGTTAATCCGTACTCAGCATTAATCGCAGCCGGCCACCAGCGCCCCACACCTGGCACTGCCAGGCATCACAACGCTGGCTGATTTGATTAAGATGCGTACTGCCCAGCGTGCCGAGCGGCACACCGTTGCTAAGTTGAATTTGCTGGCTGTGGATACTGAGTGCGGCATTCAGCCCGGCGGAAACCAGAATCAGATTTTTCAGGTCGCGGTTATAATAACCAACCAGTAAAGGAAATTGTCCTTCCAGATTTACCTGACGTAATAATTGATTAACCTGAGTAAGCAATCCGCTTAACTCAGGTAAGCGCTGAGACTGACCGGACAATTGCTCCTGAATCAGGCCGTTAAATAATGCACGCAATAAAAGTGCGGCCAGCACGCCATTATCTCCGGCACGGGTCACATCCAGACAATAAAATGCCAGATCCTTCTCTGATAATGCCGCCACATCAAGCACCAGACCCGGCTGTTCGGCCATCGTCAGCTGCCGATAGTTTACGCGACAGTGGGCGATGGTCTGCTGGACCGGCGGCTGTAATTGTTGCAAAAGTTTAGCGGCGGCAGAAGGGTCGCGTACCAGCGCATCCCAGTCCTGGAACAGCTGTTCATCCTCTTCAACTTTTGAGGTGAACATGGAAGGGTAGAGGCACTCGAAGACAACCTCTCGCAGACGAGCCAGATCTTTAACCGGCTTCAACAGCACATCCTGTACACCAAGCCGCAGAACTTTGGCAATGTCAGACATGTTTTCAGTGGCGGAAATCACCAGAATGGGCAGAGTCTGGCCTTTACTGCGCAGGTGGCTGACCAGCGTTAAACCATCCATATTCGGCATGGCAAGATCGCAAATCATCATATCCGGCTGACTTCGTCCAAGAAGCTCGAGAGCCTGAACGCCGTCATCCGCCAGGCTTATTTGCGCGCCGAGTGAGCTGAGGAAGTTATCAAGCAGGGAGCGGAAAACAACTTCGTCCTCAACGATGAGAATGCGTTTTCCACTTAACGGTTTTTCCATTGTTCTCCCCAGCAAGACAGATACCTCAATAGTGGTCTATAAATCGCAGATTTGCCTCTCTGAATTGGCTCTCTCCGCACGATAAATTGATTACGCTATTGTCTGTCGCGTACAAGTGGCAGTAATTCATCCATTTTCTTTTCTACTGACAGTCTTCCTGCCTCAATGGCTTCATCGGCGCGATGAAAATCCAACGTGGATATTTGAGGGCAGAACGGCTGTAGTAGCACATCCGGCGGGTCGCCTGCCATACGGTTGCGCTTCAGGCGATTCTCTAACACCTGTATCGAGGTTGACATAATTTCCATTGCGCTCGGGGAGTGATTCACTTTTCGCTGCACTAACCGCCCCAGTCCCTGGCGAAGCCGCCCGCCCCAGCTGTGCGGCTGGATAACCTCTTCTTCTCCTTCGGGTTGCGGCGTGACGGAAAACAGATCCTGCTGCATAAGGTGCGCATCGTGCTGCAGATCGACAGCAATTACAATATCGGCCCCCAGGGCACGCGTTAAGGAAATCGGCACCGGGTTGACCACTGCACCATCAACCAGCCAGTACCCGTTCCAGGCAACCGGAGACAGCAGGCCGGGGATACTGCACGAGGCTCTGACAGCCTGATGGAGATCGCCTTCCGTCAGCCAGAGTTCTCGCCCGGTGCTTAGATTCGTGGTCACTGCGCCAAACGGCAGACTGCACTGTTCAATATTATCTTTTTTAATCAGTCGCTTAACGTGACTGAACACACGTTCCCCACGCAGAAGGCCCCCGCGCTGCCACGAAAGATCCATCAGGCGAATTACCTGCCAGTAGCTGAACGAGCGTACCCAGGATTCCATTAGGGGCAGCCTTCGGCTGGCGTAGGCAGCGCCTACCAGCGCGCCAACGGAACAGCCCGCGACAACATCAACACGAATACCAGCCTGTTCGAGGGCGTTAATCACACCGATATGCGACCAGCCCTTCGCCGCACCCGAACCCAGCGCCAGTCCGATTTTAATCTTTCTCATTCCACCTCTGGCATGAATATCTGCATCCATTTTACTACCACACCCCAGCGGTAAACAGACTCAACAGAGGGTTCAGAACGATCAAAATGGCATCGCTGCCTCTGGTCGGTTACCATCAGCTCACAAATTCTGAATTAACCGTATTGAGTGAGCTGGAGCCAACGTGTCTGAACCTTGTCCATGCGGTAGCGGAGTACATTATAGCTTATGTTGTGAATCGTATCTAAAAGGTGCGTCACTCCCTGCAACACCGGAAGCATTAATGCGTTCCCGCTACTGTGCCTACGTCAAACGTAACACTCGCTATCTGATCGATAGCTGGCACCCTTCCTGCCATGCAGAGCGCTTTGCAGAGAGCATCGAAGAGAGCTATGCCGCCACAGAATGGCGTGGACTTAACGTGATCGACAGTGAAATCATGGCTGATTCTGCCCAGGGATATGTCACGTTTTTCGCGCGCTTTACGGAAAATAAACGCGAAAGCTTTATTCATGAACGTTCGCGCTTTCTTCGTGAGGAGCAACGCTGGTACTATATCGACGGAACCTTCCCGCCAATCGGGCGCAACGATCAGTGCCCTT
The DNA here is from genome assembly GCF_059420805.1 of Erwinia sp. GW821-FHT03D09. NCBI lineage: Bacteria > Pseudomonadati > Pseudomonadota > Gammaproteobacteria > Enterobacterales > Erwiniaceae > Erwinia > Erwinia sp. GW821-FHT03D09. The sequence continues at coordinate 159,795 of NZ_JBWKUK010000004.1, read as the reverse complement.
GTGGCTCTGGCAAAAAATACAAGAAATGCTGCGGTCACAACTGACCCTGATTTCCCTTTTGTATCGACAGGATTACCATCGTAATGCAAGCGCAAACACTGCAACGAAAAGTTTTACGCACCATCTGCCCGGATGCTAAAGGGCTGATCGCGAAAATTACCAACATCTGTTACAAACACGAACTGAATATCGTCCAGAACAATGAGTTCGTCGATCACCGTACCGGGCGCTTCTTTATGCGTACCGAACTGGAAGGCATCTTTAACGACACCACCCTGCTGGCCGATCTCGACAGCGCACTCCCTACCGGATCGGTTCGCGAGCTGCAGCCAGCCGGCCGCCGCCGCATTGTTATTCTGGTGACTAAAGAAGCCCACTGCCTCGGCGATCTGCTGATGAAAAGCGCCTACGGCGGACTCGATGTCGAGATTGCTGCCGTTATCGGCAACCACGAGACGCTGCGCACGCTGGTTGAACGTTTTGATGTACCGTTCGTGCTGGTCAGTCACGAAGGACTGACGCGTGAAGAACACGACAATAATATGGCGGCGGTCATCGATCGCTATCAGCCGGACTATGTGGTGCTGGCGAAATATATGCGCGTGCTGACCCCGGCGTTTGTTCAGCGCTACCCGAACCAGATTATCAATATTCACCACTCGTTCCTGCCGGCTTTTATTGGTGCCCGTCCTTATCACCAGGCCTATGAGCGCGGCGTAAAAATCATCGGTGCAACCGCGCACTACGTGAATGATAATCTGGATGAAGGCCCAATCATCATGCAGGACGTGATCCACGTGGACCATACCTACACCGCCGAAGATATGATGCGCGCGGGCCGCGACGTGGAGAAAAACGCGTTAAGCCGTGCGCTATATCAGGTGCTGGCACAGCGCGTATTTGTTTACGGCAACCGCACGATTATTTTGTGATGCCGATACTGCTGTTTTGCCTTACAAAACAGCAGTTCGGGCAAAAAATCGGCGAACGCGCTATTTTATGAATAACGGGGCTTTACAGCGTCAGTTCATTTGTTATGATGCGCCCCGCTTAACGAGCACAGTAGTAAGGCCAGTGGTGGGGTTCCCGAGCGGCCAAAGGGAGCAGACTGTAAATCTGCCGTCATCGACTTCGAAGGTTCGAATCCTTCCCCCACCACCATTTCAACCACGCTTTTTGGCTGAAATACGTCTTCACTTCCTCTGCGACTGAAGAAGTGATAGGAAAATGACATCTGTTTTGTTTTCTCTTTACTATACATTGTTAAGACGCTTCCCCTGGTGGGGTTCCCGAGTGGCCAAAGGGAGCAGACTGTAAATCTGCCGTCATCGACTTCGAAGGTTCGAATCCTTCCCCCACCACCATTTCGAGCTTCATCTTTGTTCCCCCTGTTTTTCATTCCATCACCTTAAGATGACTGCTGGCATCTCGTCATCGTTCAGTGCGCCTTTTCATCCAGGCAACAGATGACATTTCTGCCAGATTTCTGCTAACATTCCGCCATCTTTTCGCCACGAAATGACCTACGCTATGAAATTTGTCTCCTTTAATATCAACGGGCTACGCGCTCGTCCGCACCAGCTTGCCGTCATTGTTGAACAACACCAGCCGGACGTTATCGGCCTGCAGGAAACCAAAGTTCACGATGATATGTTCCCGCTGGAAGAGGTTGCGAAGCTCGGCTACAACGTGTTCTATCACGGCCAGAAGGGCCACTACGGCGTTGCCCTGCTCTGTAAAGCGCCGCCGGTTGCCGTGCGCCGTGGTTTCCCCGGAGATGATGAAGACGCTCAGCGCCGTATTATTATGGCCGACATCGAAACGCCATCGGGGCTGCTGACGGTCATTAACGGTTACTTCCCTCAGGGGGAGAGCCGCGATCACCCCATCAAATTCCCGGCAAAAGAGAAATTCTATCGCGATCTGCAAAGCTACCTCGAGCAGGAACAGAGCCCGACCAATCCGGTGCTGATTATGGGCGATATGAATATCAGCAGCAGCGATCTGGATATCGGCATCGGCGAAGACAACCGCAAGCGCTGGCTGCGCACCGGGAAATGTTCGTTCCTGCCGGAAGAGCGTGAATGGATGGATCGCCTGATGAACTGGGGGCTGGTGGATACCTGGCGCGCGGCAAATGCCGAAGTGAACGACCGTTTCTCCTGGTTCGACTACCGCTCTAAAGGCTTCGATGACAATCGCGGTCTGCGCATCGATCTCCTGCTGGCCAGCCAGCCGCTGGCGGAGCGCTGTACGGCAACCGGGATTGACTATGACATTCGCAGCATGGAAAAACCGTCCGATCATGCGCCTATCTGGGCACAGTTTGAATTCTGATGACCAACATTAACGAGCTGGAAGTGGTGGCGGCGCTAATCCTGCGCGACGGCAAGATCCTACTGGCTCAGCGCGGGCTGCAGGGCGATCAGCCGGAGCTGTGGGAGTTTCCCGGCGGTAAGGTAGACGCCGGGGAAAGCCAGCAGCAGGCGCTGACCCGCGAGCTTAAGGAAGAGCTGGCGATCGATGCCGTGATTGGTAATTACATCGCCAGTGAAAGCCGGGTGATTGGAGAACGCAAAATCAATTTGCATGCGTGGCTGGTGACCGACTTCAGCGGAGAACCGACGGCTCTCTGCCATCAGGCACTGAACTGGGTTAAACCGGCAGAGGCCTTCAGCTTTGCGCTGGCCCCTGCCGATATTCCGCTACTTCAGGCTTTTTTGGATCGCTAAGCTTTACGGCCCGTTACTCCTGATTGCCTGATTGCCTGATTGCCTGATTGCCTGATTGCCTGATTGCCTGATTGCCTGATTGCGGGAGTTTATCGCGAATATCCCCCAACGGAATGCCAAAAGGTCAGACTTGATCCTGGCCAGAGTCCACATTGCCCGACCGCCCTGCCTTGCCGCTTCCTGCTTTAGACGAAGCCGCTTTATGACGCGGCTTCTTCGCCTGGCCTGACGACGGCGCGGGCAGTCCGCGGAAGGCATGCGCCGCAGGCTGCTGGCGAGCCTGATGGATCAGCGAGTGCAGCGTATCTACCAGCGGCTGCATAAAGTCCTGATAGCGGCACTGCTTCTCGCTGATTTTGGTCAGCGTCGATTCCCAGTGCGCGGTCATATCCGGCCGGGCAGCCATTTCAGGTAAGGAGTGGATCAGCGCCCTGCCCGCCGGGCTGGAGTGAATATAGCGCCCTTTCTTGAACAGGAAGGTGCGTTTAAACAGCAGTTCGATAATACCCGCCCGCGTCGCTTCAGTGCCCAGACCGTCGGTGGCGCGCAGCACCTTTTTCAGATCTTTATCCTGTACAAAACGCGCAATCCCGGTCATCGCCGACAGCAGTGTAGCATCGGTAAAGGGGCGCGGCGGCTGGGTCTGTTTCTCCACCACTTCACCGCGTTCGCACAGCAGTTCATCACCCTTAGCAACCACCGGCAGCGGCGTGCCGTCGTTTTCTTCGTCGCGCTCTTTGCTGCCAAGCAGCGCGCGCCAGCCCGCTTCCGCCAGGAATCGCGCTTTGGCGATAAATTTTCCCCCGGCGATATCCAGCTCAATCACACATTTACGGTAAACCGCATCAGGGCAAAACTGCATCAGATACTGGGTGGCGATCAGCCGGTAGATACGCTGTTCGTTCTCATTCAACGAAACGCGGCTGCTGCGCGCGGTCGGCACTATCGCGTGGTGCGCGTCCACCTTTTTGTCATCCCAGCAGCGGTTACGAATATCACTATTAAAATCGACGGGCGGCGTCAGGTCCGGCTGATGGCTGCTAATCGCGTTCAGCACCGCGTGCCTGCCGGAAAAATGCTCATCAGGCAGATAGCGGCTGTCCGAACGCGGATAGGTGATCAGCTTGTGGGTTTCATACAGCCGCTGGCAGGTATCCAGCACCATCTGGGCGCTCAGGCCAAACCGCTTACCGGCTTCAATTTGCAGACTGGAAAGCGAAAACGGCAGCGGCGCGGTGTCATTTTCACGTTTGTCGTTATAGCTGCTGACCAGCGCAGGCTGACCGCCAATGCGCGCGACCACATGATCGGCAAGCGGGCGATGCAGCAATCGCCCCTCTTCATCCTGATACGGTTCGCAGGACTCACTGGGCTGCCACAGGGCAACGAAACGCTCGTCCTGCGGGGTGACGATGTGCGCCTTCACCTCGAAGAAATCTTTCGCCACAAAGTTTTCAATCTCTTCATCGCGGCGAACCACCAGCCCCAGCACCGGAGTTTGCACTCTGCCGACCGACAGGACGCCATCATAGCCAGCGTTGCGCCCCAGCAGCGTGTAGGCGCGGGTCATATTGATACCGTACAGCCAGTCGGCGCGTGAACGCGCCAGCGCCGAAACACACAGCGGAATAAATTCACGATTCTGCCGCAGTCGGCCAATGGAACGCTCCACCGCCTGCGGGTTGAGGTCGTTAATCAGACAGCGCTGCACGGCCGCACGTTTTTCCGCCGGTAAGGTCAGGTAGTCCAGTACTTCATCCACCAGCAGCTGACCTTCACGGTCCGGGTCACCGGCATGAACCACTTCGCTGGCTTCATCGAGCAGCTTTTTTATCACGTTAAGCTGCTTCGCCACCGACGGGCGCGGCTGCAGCTGCCACTTTTCCGGCACAATGGGTAAATCGACCAGTGACCAGCGGGCAAAACGGCTGTTATAGCTGTCTGGCTGCGCCTGCTCTAACAGGTGGCCCACGCACCAGGTCACGACCTGATCATTTCCGCAGGCGATAAATCCATCACCGCGGCGGTGAGGTTTAGGCAGGACATCCGCAATCGCGCGGGCAAGGCTGGGTTTTTCGGCAATAAACAGACGCATCCGGGACTCAATTCCTGCTCAGGGTTTAATTTCAATCATGGCTCGTCCGGTTTGAGCCTTTTTCAGTTCACCAATTGCGGTCAGTGAAACCGCATGTTTTTCTGCGGCGGCGAGCAATGCCGCTTCCGCTTCGGGTAATACCGCCATCAGCAGACCACCCGACGTTTGCGGATCGCACAGCAGGCTGCGCTGTGTCTGGCTCATCTCGCCAATAAGCTGACCATAGCTGGCAAAATTGCGCGCCGTTCCCCCCGGCACGCAGCCCAGCTCGATATAGTCATCAACACCGGGCAGCCGCGGTATCGCACTGAACTGCACGTCGGCCTGCAAACCCGCGCCCTGACACATCTCACTGAGATGGCCAAGCAGACCAAAACCGGTGACATCGGTCATTGCGCAGACGCCGGTGATCCCTGCGGCATCCGCGCCCAGCAGGTTTAGCCGGCACATCACCTCCGTCGCCAGCCCCTGATGTTCCGGCCGCAGCAGCGCTTTCTTTTCCGCGGTGGTCAGTACGCCAATACCGAGCGGCTTGCTGAGCCACAGGCGGCAGCCCGCCTGCGCCTCGCTGTTTTTCTTCACCTGGCTGGAATCAACCACCCCGGTGACCGCCAGGCCGAAGATCGGCTCCGGCGCGTCGATCGAATGCCCACCAGCCAGGCTAATCCCGGCCTGCTCGCAGACGCTGCGCCCGCCTTCAATCACCCGCCGGGCAATTTCCGGCGATAAAACGTTTACCGGCCAGCCCAGAATGGCAATCGCCATAATCGGTTTTCCGCCCATCGCCCAGACATCGCTGATTGCATTGGTGGCGGCAATGCGTCCGAAATCGAAAGGATCGTCCACGATCGGCATAAAGAAATCGGTTGTGCTGACCACCGCTGTACCGTTACCCAGATCGTACACGGCCGCATCATCCCGGGTTTCATTGCCGACCAGCAGATTAGGATCGCGCCTGAGTGGATGATCGCTATGCAGAATGGTATCTAAAACCTGAGGAGAGATTTTGCAGCCACAGCCTGCACCATGGCTGTACTGCGTCAGGCGGATGGCATTCTGATTCATGAAGGAGGTCCCTTTTAGCTTCACCAGATATTATGGTAGCGGATTGGGCAGACGGGTGTAAGCCTGCCGACCTTAATCGCGGACCATTCGCTTATTATCCCGGCGAATTGCAGGGCCGCTCACAACCCTGACGGTAAAAAGGACCTGATTCAATCAGAAATAGCTGACAAACGGCGCGCTCTCGACGGGCAATACGGTGGTCGCTGCTTTCAGCTGCGGAGTACCCAGATAGAGGAAGCCGACAATGGCATCCTGCGGGCGGCAGCCGAAGGCCTGGCGAACGGATTCATCTTCGGTCCAGGCACCGCTGCGCCAGATACCGTTGAAGCCCTGAGCAGCGGCAGCCATCTGCATGGCCATCACCGCACAGCCCGCCGAAACGACCTGTTCCCAACGCGGTACCTTGGGATGGTCCTCGCAGCGGGCAACGACGGTGATGATCATCGGGGCGCGATACGGTGCCTGTTTCGCTTTTTCGATCGCTTTATCGTCCAGACAGGCTTCACGCGACAGGTTTTCCAGCAGCGCACTGAGGCGATCGCGACCTTCGTTTTCAACGATGATAAAACGCCACGGTTGCAGCGTGCCGTGGTCGGGTGCGCGCATACCGGCACGCAGAATATTGTCCAGCGCTTCGCCCGCCGGAGCGGGATCGGCCAGGCGTGAGGCCGAACGTCGATTAACCAGTAAATCCAGAGCGTCCATAATTTCCTCCTGATGGGGGCGTAAAGTGGACTGAAACTAGCACAGGATGATGTTTTGTTACAGCATTGTCCTTTTTCCTGCTGACAATTCAGCCCCTGCTATTTAGGATGTTGAACGTTACTGTCTGTTAAGGAGCGCGTTAACTTTAACCCTGAACCCTGACGGGCATTTGTTGCGATTACGGAGAGTCTATGCGCATGTTGTGGCGAGCTATCGCTGGTATTTTTAAGTGGACGTGGCGGGGACTGAATTTTGTCCGCGAATTTATCCTCAATCTGTTTCTGATCCTGCTGATCCTGGTCGGTGCCGGGATTTGGTTCCAGATGAGCAGCAGCTCATCCACGGCAGAAGTGAAGAAAGGTGCGCTGATTGTCGATCTCAGCGGCGTAGTGGTGGATAAACCTTCCGTCAGCAACAAATTCAGTAAGCTGAGCCGTCAGTTGATCGGTGCCAGCAGCGATCGCCTGAAAGAAAATTCACTGTTTGACGTCGTGGATGCCATTCGTCAGGCAAAAGAGGACAGCCGTATTACCGGTATTGTGCTGGATTTGCGCAGTTTTGCCGGCGGCGATCAGCCTTCGCTGCAGTATATTGGTAAGGCCCTGCGTGAGTTCCGCGACAGCGGCAAACCGATCTTTGCAACCGGTGACAGCTACAGCCAGTCGCAGTATTACCTTGCCAGCTTCGCCAACAAAATCTACCTTTCCCCTCAGGGAACGGTTGACCTGCACGGCTTCGCCACCAACAGCCTGTACTATAAAACCCTGCTGGACAAGCTGAAGGTGAATTCCCATGTCTTCCGCGTTGGTACCTATAAGTCGGCGGTCGAGCCTTTCCTGCGTGATGATATGTCACCGGCCGCTCGCGATGCCGACAGCCGCTGGGTTGGCGAACTGTGGCAAAACTACCTCAATACGCTGGCCGCTAACCGCCAGATTACCGCCGATCGGGTCTTCCCCGGCGCCCGCGGCGTGTTGGACGCTCTGCAAAAGGTAGGCGGTGATACCGCCCGGTACGCCAAAGAGAGCAAGCTGGTCGATGAACTGGCTTCGCCGTCCGTGGTGAATCAGCAACTGGTGAAAACCTTCGGCTGGGATAAAGAGGCAAAGGACTACACGGGGATCAGTATTTATGACTATCCGCTGAACAATACCGAAACCACCGAAAGCAACAGCAAAGGCAACATCGCGGTTATCGTTGCCAACGGGGCGATAATGGACGGTGAAGAAACGCCGGACAGCGTCGGCGGCGATACCACCGCCGCCGAAATTCGCCGGGCGCGCCTGGATGACAATATCAAAGCCATTGTGTTTCGCGTGAACAGCCCGGGCGGCAGCGTCACCGCATCTGAAACCATCCGTGAAGAGCTGGCTGCGGCAAAAGCGGCAGGTAAACCGGTAGTGGTTTCCATGGGGGGGATGGCCGCATCCGGTGGCTACTGGGTATCAACCCCGGCCAACTACATTATTGCCAGCCCGAACACGCTGACCGGTTCTATCGGCATCTTTGGCGTGATCAACACGGTGGAAAACTCGCTGGACAGCATTGGCGTTCACACGGACGGGGTTGCCACCTCGCCGCTGGCCGACGTGACGCTGACCAAAGCACTGCCGCCGGAAGTGCAGGAAATGATGCAGTTAAGCATCGAGTACGGCTACAAAAACTTCATCAGCCTGGTGGCGAAATCACGTAACAAAACCCCTGAGCAGGTTGACCAAATCGCCCAAGGCCACGTCTGGACCGGCAGCGATGCCAAAGCCAACGGCCTGGTCGATGCGCTGGGTGACTTTGACGATGCCGTGGCGAAAGCCGCCGAACTGGCAAAAGTGAAGCAGCCACAGTTGGACTGGTATCAGGAAGAACCGGGGCTGCTGAATACGCTGTTCAGCCAGATGGATATTCGTGCCTCGCTGCCGGCGTCGCTTAAGGCGCTGCTGCCGGCACCGCTGCTTGACGTGGTTTCCGCAATGAAAAAACAGCCGGGGCTCATGGGCGAGCTTAACGATCCGCAAAACCGCTACGCGTTCTGCCTGAACTGTGGTGATGTGAAGTAGTTCACTAAGCAGCCCGACCGCTACCGGTTGGGCTGCTTTTCACCCGCTTTCCCCTTATACTGCGCGTTTTCGGCAAGTCTGAGTTTACCTATGCAAAAAAAATCGATTTATGTCGCCTATACCGGCGGAACCATCGGCATGCAGCGTTCTGAGCACGGCTACATTCCCGTTTCAGGCCACCTGCAGACCCAACTGGCGAACATGCCCGAGTTCCATCGTGCTGAGATGCCCGATTTCACCATCCATGAGTATCAGCCACTGATTGACTCGTCGGACATGACACCGGAAGACTGGCAATCGATTGCTGACGATATCCAGAAGAACTACGATCGCTATGACGGCTTCGTCATCCTCCACGGCACTGACACCATGGCATTCACCGCTTCCGCACTGTCGTTTATGCTGGAAAATCTGGCCAAACCGGTGATTGTGACAGGGTCACAAATTCCGCTAGCGGAACTGCGTTCTGACGGCCAGCAGAATCTGTTGAACTCGCTCTTTGTTGCGGCAAACTACCCGATTAACGAAGTGGCGTTGTTCTTCAACAACACGCTGTATCGCGGCAACCGTACCACCAAGGCCCACGCTGATGGTTTCAGCGCCTTTGCCTCGCCTAACCTTGCGCCATTGCTGGAAGCCGGTATTCACATTCGCCGCCTGAATACCCCACCCGCTCCAGCGGGCAAAGGTGAGCTGATCGTTCACCCGATTACGCCACAGCCGATTGGCGTGGTGACGATTTACCCGGGCATTTCCGCTGAAGTGGTGCGTAACTTCCTGCGCCAGCCGGTAAAAGCGCTGATCCTGCGTTCTTACGGCGTCGGTAACGCACCGCAAAATAAAGAGTTCCTTGCAGAGCTGAAAGCCGCTTCCGATCGCGGTATTGTGGTGGTGAACCTCACGCAGTGCATGTCCGGCAAAGTGAATATGGACGGCTATGCCACCGGTAACGCACTGGCACACGCCGGTGTCATTAGCGGGGCCGATCTGACCGTAGAAGCGACGTTGACCAAACTGCACTATCTGCTCAGCCAGGATTTAACCAGTGATGAGATCCGCCAGCTTATGCAGCAAAATCTGCGCGGTGAGCTGACCGAGGACTAACCGGAGAAAAAGGCATGAGCGTACGTCAGGCACTGGTATTGATCGATTTACAAAATGACTTTTGCCCCGGCGGCGCGCTGGCGGTGGCTGAGGGTGATGCGACGATAAGCGTCGCTAACCGCCTGGCGGCGGAGTTCAGGCAGCGCGGTGAACCGGTGATCGCCACCTGTGACTGGCATCCTGTCGGGCACGGCAGCTTTGCTTCAACCTGTGGAAACGCCCCCGGCACCTGCGGGGAGCTGGACGGTTTGCCGCAGGTCTGGTGGCCGGATCACTGCATCCAGCACAGTCGTGGAGCCGAGCTGCATCCGGGGCTGGAGCAGTCCGCTATCACCCTGCGTGTCTACAAGGGGGAAAACCCTTTGGTGGACAGCTACAGCGCCTTTTTCGATAACGGCAAACGTCAGGCAACGATCCTGGAACGCTGGCTGAAGGGGGAAGGGATTACCTCACTGACGGTCATGGGCCTGGCGACCGACTACTGCGTTAAATACAGCGTGCTGGATGCGCTGTCGCTGGGCTTTAAGGTCACGGTCATAGCGGAGGGTTGCCGCGGCGTGAATTTGCACCCGGATGACAGCACTGAGGCGCTGAAAGCGATGCAAAATGCCGGTGCGGTCATTCAGTAAACGCCAAAATCAGGCAGATGTGCTGAACGCTCAACTGCCTATTCTTTGAACGAATTATTCTTGCAGGAATAATTACTGTAATTGGATACGCGTTACATCTTCATCGCCGATACCGAACTCTTCTTTCAGCTGTTTTTTACTCTTCATTACGATTTCCCCGCCCTTCGCTACGCTCATATGCTGCGGGTCGTCGTTATGCTTTGCCTGCCACAGCAGCACCAGCTGCAGGCTGTTTTCCTTCTGCTCCGGCGTCAGGGCGACACCGTCAGCCCATTTACCGGTTTCAACCGCAGTGGCCAGGCGCTGATAAATTTCCGGAGTCATACCGGCAATGATTTCATCGAGTTCCATTACAGTTCCATTAACCTTTAGTGATGTTACCGTCATCGTCGCTAAAACTCAGCGATGCGGAATTAACGCAGTAACGTTCGCCGGTTGGCTGCGGGCCGTCCGGGAACACATGGCCCAGGTGGGCGTCACAACTGCCGCAACGAATCTCAACACGCTGCATTCCGTGAGTATTATCATCAAGATAGCGAATGGCCTCGTCGCTATAAGGTTCGTAAAAACTCGGCCAGCCGCAGCCTGAATCGTACTTTGACGCGGACAGAAACAGTGGAGCCTGGCACACCAGGCAGTGATACAGACCTTGCTCTTTGTTATGCAACAGTTTACCCGAATACGGTGGCTCGGTACCACGCTGCTGGGTCACGTAACGTTGCATTTCGTTGAGTTCATTTTCGGGTGAAATAGGGGATTTCTCATTAGCCATGGTAGACTCTCTGGCAGTGTTATTTATGAAGACTTCGCTTAGCATTCTAACAAATACTTAACAAGATCAGGTGAATTTTTCTCTTAAGGTGCGGGAGAGGAATCGTTCAGAGACATAATTGCGACTCAGATCACCTTTTACAATATGCTCCCCTTTATATTCGGGTTAAGTGCCTTAAGATCACGGTTGTGTCGGCGTCAGGAAATGGACTTTTTTTGAATAATTCCTGGTCATGAGTTTGACCTGTAGCAATAATTGACACGATTCCGCTTGACGCCTGGTAAGCTTTTTGTAATTTTACTGCCAACCTTTTATTCACTATCAACTAGCTGGTGGAATATATGACTATCAAAGTAGGTATCAACGGTTTTGGCCGTATCGGTCGCATCGTTTTCCGTGCTGCTCAGGAACGTTCTGATGTAGAAATCGTTGCGATCAACGATCTGCTGGACGCAGAGTACATGGCTTACATGCTGAAGTATGACTCAACTCACGGTCGCTTCAACGGCACTGTAGAAGTCAAAGACGGTCAACTGGTTGTTAACGGTAAAACCATCCGTGTTACCGCTGAGCGCGATCCTGCTAACCTGAAATGGGACGAAGTGGGCGTTGACGTTGTTGCTGAAGCAACCGGTATCTTCCTGACCGACGAAACCGCGCGTAAACACATCCAGGCTGGCGCCAAGAAAGTTGTCCTGACTGGCCCATCTAAAGATGACACCCCAATGTTCGTTATGGGTGTAAACCATAAGTCTTATGCTGGCCAGGATATCGTTTCTAACGCTTCCTGTACCACCAACTGCCTGGCACCGCTGGCGAAAGTGATCAACGACAAGTTCGGCATCGTTGAAGCATTGATGACCACCGTGCACGCAACTACCGCAACTCAGAAAACCGTTGATGGCCCGTCTCACAAAGACTGGCGTGGCGGCCGCGGCGCAGCTCAGAACATCATCCCTTCATCTACCGGTGCTGCAAAAGCCGTAGGTAAAGTGATCCCTGAGCTGAACGGTAAACTGACCGGTATGGCGTTCCGTGTTCCTACCCCTAATGTTTCCGTAGTTGACCTGACTGCACGTCTGGCTAAACCTGCTTCTTACAAAGAAATTTGTAATGCAATCAAAGCCGCTTCTGAAGGCGAACTGAAAGGCGTTCTGGGCTACACCGAAGACGAAGTGGTTTCTACCGATTTCAACGGTGAAAAACTGACTTCAGTATTCGATGCTAAAGCAGGTATCGCGCTGAGCGACACCTTTGTTAAACTGGTTTCCTGGTACGACAACGAAACCGGTTACTCTAACAAGGTACTGGACCTGGTTGCTCACATCGCCAAATAAGGCGTTCTGAACAGAACCAGAAAAGTAAGGGCGACTCAGGTCGCCCTTTTTTTATCTCTCTATTTCAGAAGGACCGCTAATGAACGAAAAACTCTTCTCGCTGCCGGTGCTTAACCAGATTTCCCCGTACATCACTCAGCGCCAGATTGGCGAACTCCCGGTGGTGGTCATCACCCACCCTAAGGTCCGCGCAGCCGTCACGCTCCAGGGCGCACACCTGGTGGCATGGCAGCCTGCAGCTGAAAAACCGGTTGTCTGGCTGAGTGAGAAAACGGCCTGGACCCCGGGTAAAGCCATCCGCGGCGGTGTGCCAATCTGCTGGCCGTGGTTTGGCCCGGCGGATGAACCGGCGCATGGCTTCGCCCGCAATCTGCCGTGGAAGCTCTCCGCGCATGATGAAAACGAGCAGAGCGTGATGCTGACTTTCGTTCTGGAAAGCAATGAGCAAACTAAAAAACTCTGGCCGCATGACTTCACCCTCTTCGCCCGCTTCCGCTTCAGCGATACCTGCGAAATCGAACTTGAAGCTCATGGCGATTTTGAGGCGACTGCCGCACTGCACAGCTACTTTAACGTTGCCGATAATGCATCAGTGACAGTTAGCGGCCTGGGGCCGGACTACATCGACCAGGTGCTGAAAGGCGCAACCGGCAACTCACCGGACGGCAAACAAACCTACGAACAGCGGGTCGACCGTATTCATACCCAGCCTGCTGAATGCAGCGTGCTGGAAGACCGTGCCGGCAAGCGTGTTATTGAAGTGCATCATCACTATCAAAGTGACGTTGTCACATGGAACCCGGGTGCCGAACTGTCGTGCAGCATGGGGGATATGGCGAATGAAGGCTATAAAACGATGGTGTGTGTGGAAACCGCGCGCATTTCCCGCCCGTTAGTCAGTTCCGGCGAGCAGCCAGCACGTCTGGCGGTCACCTTCCGTATTCAGAAGTAATCAGCCTGTCTTCGGCAGTGCGACCGGCCAGCCCGGTCGCCTGCGGCTATCACGCCGCGTTCGGACTCGTAACGGGCTACACCACATCCAGCGGCAGTTTTGCCGACGGTGGGGGGAATGCCTGATTAATCAGCATCAGATCTTCGCTGCTTAGCATCACCGCCAGCGCTGCCGCGTTTTCCTCTACGTGAGCAATCGAGCTGGCTTTCGGGATAGCAATCACCCCTTCTTTACGGATCGTCCATGCCAGCAGCAGCTGCGCCACGCTGATGCGCTTGCGTTGTGCAATCTGAACGAGTACCGGGTGATCCATCAACGCACGACGCAGCCGACCCGCCTGGGCTAACGGGCAGTAGGCCATCACCGGCATCGCCAGCTGCTGGCACTGCGGCAGCAGATCGTATTCTATGCCGCGTGAGGCGAGATGATACAGCACCTGATTCGTCGCGCAGTGTTTGCCGCCCTCTTCCAACAACAGTTCGCTGAGGTCGTCAGTATCAAAATTGGACACGCCCCAGCGCCGAATTTTTCCCTGCTGCTGCAGATTTTCCATCGCGCGAATTGTCTCTTCCAGCGGAATATTGCCCCGCCAGTGCAGCAGGTAGAGATCGATATAATCGGTTTTCAGACGGCGCAGGCTACGTTCACAGGCTTCAGCGGCATCCACTTCGCTGGCATTCCAAGGATAGACTTTTGAGACCAGCCACGCGCGATCCCGTCTCCCTACCAACGCTTCGCCAACAATCAGCTCCGCGCCACCGTCCGCATACATTTCCGCGGTATCGATAAGCGTCAGGCCTGCATCAATTCCGCACTGTAATGCGGCAATCTCCTGATGACGTAATGCAGGATTTTCGCCCATATGCCAGGTCCCCTGCCCGATAGCGGGCAGGAGGATTCCATCATTAAAGGTCACGGTCCAACTCATTCCTCTCTCCCTGCATCATTATTGCGCCCCGAAATAGCACAAAAGGGCGCAATGCGCCCTTTTGTGGTGCAGATCGCGGCATCAGAAGGTGTAGCTGATCCCACTCCAGAGCAGAACCTGAGAACTTTTATCGACCATCGGGCTGTCTTTAATTTCATCGCCCAAACGGACATAGCGACCGGAAACGGTAGCGTTCCAACTGTCACTAATTTTCCATCCGCCCGTCAGCTCCAGGTAAGGGCTCCAGCTGTCATCCGGATCGTAGCGATTCAGGCCGCTGCGATCGGACTCTACAGAAGAAATACCATAATAGTATTTGTTCTGATTAGAGCTGTTCCACAATGCACCAATACCCGGCGTCAGACTGAACTGGCCGAATTCGAAACGGTAAAGGTAGGTCAGGTCCCAGATAATGCCATTGCTGTTATCGAGTACATCGCCCGCCAGCGTGGTGCGAACGATCCCCCAGTCAGCCATATGGCGATAGGATAACCCGCCCATCAGCGTCATACGGCGTTTGTTTAACGACTTCATATCACCGTCATCAACATCGTCAGGATCGTAGTTCTGGGGTGAACCCAGCACCGTCAGCGACAGCTGGTCCTGGCTGTCTTTCCACAGGTAATAACCTGCCTGCAGGGTGTTCAGATAGAAACTGTCACCGTCATAGTTAACGATGGGCACAGGATAGTATCGGTCCTGACCACTTTTATACGGGCTCTGGCTGTAAATTACGGAGGCACCCAGCGTAAGCGGGTTGGCCTGTGCGACAGGGGCCACAAAATACAGAGGTAAAAATGCAGCAAGGGCGGTAAGTTTGAAATGGTTCACAAATAAATCGTTCCCTAAATATAACAATCAGGCTGGTAAGTTTAACCGTGATATCAATACGCGATCGTAAATTTACATAACCTGTAGCACTTATAATCAATTTTTAAGCACGAAATATCCATTTGTTTTGTACTGGGGTATTTTCGACCCGCAGTACCCGGCTAGCCCGGAAAGCGATCTGCTTAGCGCTTTTCTAACTTTGTTATTGAAATTTCATCGAAAATGCTTGCTGCTTCAGGAAATTTTTTAATATGCGATCTACGCTTAATCGTAAGACCTAAATTTTAACGAGCAGAGTAACCAAAGAAGTGTGTTTCCCGATAAAAAAAGTCAGGTTGGCATAAGGGTTGCTGTACTCATTAATAAGTTCCTTCAGGGGCTATCGCGTTAGGCTCCTGGTACCTGTGCTAAAAACGAAAGGACGGGCATCGCTATGAATATATTCGATCACTATCGTCAGCGTTATGAAGCAGCCAAGGACGAAGAGTTCACACTGCAGGAATTTCTTACCATTTGTCGGCAGGATCGCAGTGCATACGCCAACGCGGCGGAACGATTGCTGATGGCAATCGGTGAACCCGTAATGGTCGACACCGCTCAGGAGCCTCGCCTTTCCCGGCTGTTCTCTAACCGTGTGATTGCACGCTATCCGGCGTTTGAAGAGTTTTATGGTATGGAAGAAGCGATTGAGCAGATCGTCTCCTACCTGAAGCACGCTGCGCAAGGGCTGGAAGAGAAGAAACAAATTCTGTACCTGCTGGGCCCGGTCGGTGGCGGTAAATCCTCTCTCGCTGAGCGCCTGAAATCGCTGATGCAGCGAGTGCCTATCTACGTGCTGAGCGCAGACGGCGAGCGCAGTCCGGTCAACGATCATCCGCTGTGCCTGTTTAACCCGCAGGAGGACGCCAATATTCTGGATAAAGAGTACGGCGTTCCGCGTCGCTATCTTGGCACGATCATGTCGCCGTGGGCGGCGAAGCGCCTGCATGAATTTGGCGGAGATATCACCCGCTTCAAGGTCGTTAAGGTCTGGCCTTCTATTCTGGAACAGATTGCGATCGCTAAAACCGAACCGGGTGATGAAAACAACCAGGATATCTCCGCGCTGGTGGGTAAAGTGGATATCCGTAAGCTGGAAAATCACGCCCAGAATGATCCTGATGCCTACGGCTATTCCGGCGCGCTGTGTCGGGCGAACCAGGGGATCATGGAATTCGTTGAGATGTTTAAAGCGCCGATTAAAGTGCTGCACCCGCTGCTGACCGCTACGCAGGAGGGCAACTATAACGGTACTGAAGGCATCTCTGCCCTGCCGTTTAACGGTATTATTCTGGCGCACTCAAATGAATCTGAGTGGGTTACCTTCCGCAACAATAAAAACAACGAAGCGTTCCTTGACCGCGTGTACATCGTCAAGGTGCCTTACTGCCTGCGCGTTTCTGAAGAGATTAAGATCTACGAGAAACTGCTGGTTAACAGTGAGCTGACCCATGCACCCTGTGCACCAGGGACGCTGGAAACGCTGGCACGCTTCTCGATTCTTTCTCGTCTGAAAGAGCCGGAGAACTCCAGCAGCTACTCAAAAATGCGGGTCTACGACGGTGAAAGCCTGAAAGATACCGACCCGAAAGCCAAGTCGTACCAGGAGTACCGTGACTACGCCGGCGTGGATGAGGGGATGAACGGGTTATCCACCCGCTTTGCCTTTAAAATCCTCTCCCGCGTGTTTAACTTCGACCACGTGGAAGTAGCGGCCAACCCGGTTCACCTTTTCTATGTGCTGGAACAGCAGATTGACCGCGAGCAGTTCCCGCAGGAACAGGCTGAGAAGTACCTTGAGCACCTGAAAGGCTATCTGATCCCGAAATACGCCGAGTTTATTGGCAAAGAGATCCAGACCGCCTACCTGGAATCTTACTCCGAGTACGGCCAGAATATTTTTGACCGCTACGTGACCTACGCTGATTTCTGGATACAGGATCAGGAATACCGTGACCCGGATACCGGGCAGCTGTTCGATCGCGAATCGCTGAACGCCGAGCTGGAAAAAATCGAGAAGCCCGCCGGGATCAGCAACCCGAAAGACTTCCGTAACGAAATCGTCAACTTCGTGTTGCGTGCGCGGGCACATAATAACGGTCGTAATCCAAACTGGACCAGCTACGAGAAGCTGCGTACCGTGATCGAGAAGAAAATGTTCTCCAACACGGAAGAGCTGCTGCCGGTCATTTCGTTTAACGCCAAAACATCCACTGATGAACAGAAAAAACACGACGACTTCGTCGATCGCATGATGGAAAAAGGCTATACCCGTAAACAGGTTCGCCTGCTGTGCGAATGGTATCTGCGCGTAAGGAAGTCATCCTGACGTTTGCGCAAGTGCTTAACCCTGTGGGCCCGACAGTAACTACCCTGTCCGGGCCCGCAACGGTAGCAAAATCGCAACGAGTGCATCAGCACGGGCTCAGGCCCGTCTGCAACGTAGTATGGGGGAGCTATGGCCTATTTTATCGATCGGCGTCTTAACGGCAAAAATAAGAGCGCGGTGAACCGCCAGCGCTTTTTGCGCCGCTATAAGTCGCAAATCAAACAGTCGATCTCCGAGGCCATCAACAAGCGTTCGGTTACCGACGTAGAAAGCGGCGAATCCGTCTCAATTCCCGTTGAAGATATCAACGAACCGGCTTTCCATCAGGGGCGCGGTGGCCTGCGTCACCGTGTACATCCAGGCAACGATCACTTTGTGCAAAATGACCGCGTTGAGCGCCCGCAGGGCGGTGGCGGCGGAAGCGGAAGTGGTCAGGGTAATGCCAGCCAGGACGGTGAAGGTCAGGATGAATTTATCTTCAATATTTCAAAAGATGAGTACCTTGACCTGCTCTTCGAGGATCTGGCCCTGCCAAATCTGAAAAGGAATCAGCATCGCCAGCTCAATGAGTATAAAACCCACCGTGCGGGCTATACCGCCAACGGCGTTCCTGCCAATATCAGCGTCGTCCGTTCGCTGCAAAATTCCCTTGCGCGCCGCACGGCGATGACCGCCAGCAAACGCCGCACGCTGGCCGAGCTGGAAGAAACGCTGAAAACAGTGGAGAACAGTGAACCGGCCCAACTGCTGGAAGAGGAGCAACTGCGCAAGGACATCGCCGAACTTCGCGCCCGCATCAAGCGCGTTCCGTTTATCGATACCTTTGATTTACGCTACAAGAATTTTGAAAAGCGTCCTGAGCCTTCCAGCCAGGCGGTGATGTTCTGTCTGATGGACGTTTCAGGCTCAATGGACCAGGCCACGAAGGATATGGCAAAACGCTTCTATATTCTGCTGTATCTGTTCCTTAGCCGAACCTATAAAAACGTGGATGTGGTTTACATTCGGCATCACACGCAGGCGAAAGAAGTTGATGAGCAGGAATTCTTTTATTCACAGGAAACGGGCGGTACGATCGTTTCCAGTGCGTTAAAACTGATGGATGAGGTGGTGAAAGAGCGTTACGACCCGGCTCAGTGGAATATCTATGCCGCGCAGGCCTCGGATGGCGATAACTGGGCCGATGATTCGCCGCTTTGTCACGAGCTGCTGGCAAAAAATATCCTGCCGGTGGTGCGTTACTACAGCTATATCGAAATCACCCGACGTGCTCATCAAACCCTGTGGCGTGAGTACGAGAATCTGCAAACCCGATTCGACAACTTTGCTATTCAGCACATACGAGAACCCGAGGATATCTATCCGGTGTTCCGTGCCCTCTTCCAGAAGCAGGTTGAGGAAAATTACTAAACCCGTTTGCGTCGGTAGCGCCCTGCTACCGGCATAAAATTTCGGGTTCGACTGTTCTTTTGGCCCGATTAGGGCCTTAATCTGTGCCAGTCAGCAGAAAAATTCCCTTTAGCGCACTCAGCGGTATTCATCGCAGCGGTTTTTACGCTATTTTATCCCCTGAATTCAATCGAGTGAACTCGATTCTAAATTTGTTGCTCTGTTATGCACACTCTGTAAAAAAGTATTTTAATCTGTTAGGAGAAACGCCTTTTGGAAGCCAGCGCGATTTACAATTTATTCATCATTGGTTCAGTGCTGGTTGCCGCAAGCATACTCCTGAGTTCCTTTTCCTCCCGTCTGGGTATCCCTATTCTGGTTATCTTCCTCGCGCTCGGTATGCTGGCGGGCGTTGACGGCATCGGCGGCATTATCTTTAACAATTATCCGGCGGCCTATCTGGTCAGTAACCTTGCGCTGGCGGTAATCCTGCTGGATGGCGGTATGCGTACCCAGGCCAGCTCATTTAAGGTTGCACTTGGCCCTGCACTGTCGCTGGCGACAGTGGGGGTGCTGATCACCGCCGGTCTGACAGGCATGGCCGCCGCCTGGCTATTTGATTTGAATATGATGAACGGCTTCCTGATTGGGGCGATTATCGGTTCGACGGATGCGGCAGCGGTGTTTTCGCTGCTCGGTGGTAAGGGGCTTAACGAACGCGTCAGCGCCACGCTGGAGATTGAATCAGGCAGCAACGACCCGATGGCGGTGTTTCTGACCATAACCCTGATTGATATGATCCTTAAAGGTCAGTCCGGACTGGATATGATGTTCTTTGTGCATCTGATTCAGGAGTTCGGCCTCGGAATTGCGCTGGGCATTGGCGGCGGCTGGGGCCTGTTGCAGCTTATCAACCGCATTTCTCTGCCGGCAGGGATGTACCCGCTACTGGCGCTGAGCGGCGGCATTCTGGTGTTTTCCCTGACCACCGCGCTCGAAGGCAGCGGTATTTTGGCCGTGTATCTCTGCGGGTTTGTCCTCGGCAACCGGCCGATCCGCAGCCGCCACGGTATTCTGCAAACCTTTGACGGCATGGCCTGGCTCAGCCAGATCGGAATGTTCCTCGTGCTGGGTCTGCTGGTCAACCCCCTCGACCTCTGGCATATCGCGGTACCGGCGATGCTGCTGTCACTTTGGCTGATACTGCTGGCGCGCCCGCTTTCGGTTTTAGTTGGGCTGCTGCCGTTTCGCGGCTTTAATATCCGTGAACGCTTCTTTATCAGCTGGGTTGGGCTGCGTGGCGCGGTGCCGATTATTCTTGCCGTCTTCCCGATGATGGCGGGGCTACCCCACGCCTCGCTGTTCTTTAATATCGCTTTCTTTGTTGTGCTGGTATCGCTGATCGTTCAGGGCACCTCGCTAGGTTTTGCCGCCCGGAAGGCCAGGGTGATCGTACCGCCCATGGCTTCACCTGTTTCACGTATCGGGCTGGATATTCACCCTGAAAACCCATGGGAGCACTTTGTTTATCAACTCAGCGCGGATAAATGGTGCGTCGGCGCGGCCCTGCGCGATCTGTATATGCCACGGGAAACTCGCATTGCCGCGCTGTTTCGCAATAACCAACTGTTGCATCCAACGGGTAACACCCGTCTGCGCGAAGGGGATATTCTGTGCGTGATTGGACGCGAGCGAGACCTGCCCGCATTGGGCAAACTGTTCAGCCAGTCACCGCCGGTAGAGCTCGATCAGCGATTCTTTGGCGACTTTATTCTTCAGGCTGATGCACGACTGCAGGATGTTTCTGAAATCTATGGCATCGATCTGGATGAAGAACATGACCGACAGCAAACGCTCGGTCAGCTGGTTTCTGACATTATTGGCGGTGCTCCGGTCGTAGGCGATCAGGTTGAGTGGAAGAATCTGATCTGGACCGTGGCGGAAAAAGAAGACAACACAATCATTAAAGTTGGCGTTCGCGTACAGCAGGATAAAGAATAGTTTCCACTCTGAGGAGATAAATCCCCTGTCTCCTTACATTTTATGCTTTTCTTTTCCGTGGGTAATCTCTACCCTGTAGGGCTTGCTTTAATTTGGATCTTATTTCTGCCATGCAAAAATTCACTCTGCTGTTGCTCAGCCTGGTACTGCTCGCCCCGCTGGGCATCGATCTGTATCTACCCACTCTGCCAGACATTGCCGTTGGATTAAATACTCCCGTGGCCAATATCCAGACCACGATCCCCCTGTTTCTGCTGGTGATGGGCCTTGGGCAGATTGTCGCCGGGCCGCTGGTAGATAATCTGGGGCGCAAACCGATCGCCATTATCGGGCTGCTGCTTTACATTGCCGGTAGCGTGATGGCAGCCACCGCTGACGTCTGGCTGCAGTTCCTGGCCGCGCGTATTATTCAGGGCTGTGCCGTTTGCTGCACGGCGGTGGTGGCCTTTAGCGGCGTACGCGATCGTCTGAATGGCGATGATGCTGCCCGCGCCTACGGCTTCCTTAACGGCGCGCTGAATATCGTTCCGGCGCTGGCCCCGCTGCTGGGCGGCCTGCTGGCTGAAGCCTTTAACTGGCGTGCACCGTTCTGGTTCCTGGCTCTCTACGCGCTTTTTATCGGCCTGCTGGTGGTGTTCTTCCTGCCGGAAACGCGCCCGGCGGATACTCAAAAAGTGAAAGGACTGCCGTTGCGGCAGTACTGGCAGATCCTGCGCCAGCCGCGCTTCCTGGCCTTTGCTTGCGCTAACGCCGGTGCGCTGGGCATGGTGCTGACCTACGTTTCACTGGCGCCTAACGTGCTGATGACCGAAGGCCGCCTGACCGCTTTACAGTTCTCGATTGCGTTCGGTGCGAACGGTTTCTGGATTATGCTGGTCAGCGTACTGGTCAATAAGGTTATCCGCAAGCTGGGCCGACCGATCTGTCTGGCGATTGGTGCACTGGCGATGACCACAGGAGCCGTGATGCTGACGGCAGGCGTATGGATGCTGCCCGAGGCATGGCAGACGCACTGGGCACTTTACATGTTACCTGTTGCGGTGTCGGTTGCCGGTCTGGCCTTTACCATGGGCCCGGCCACCAGCTATGCGCTTGAGCCTTACCAGCAGCAGGCTGGTGTGGCTTCCGCGCTGGTGGGCTTTATTCAGATGGCGGGGGGATCGTCAGCGGGGCTGTTAATGATGGCTCTGCCGCTAGCCGAAAAGTCGGCACTGGCGTTGATGATGATGGCGGGTGCGCTGCTGGTATTTATCGCCTGGCGCTTCAGTAAAAAAGTGCGCGGCACGCTGACCGCGCTCTGATTTCAGACGATTACACCACAACAACCGGCACTCTCGGTGCGAGTGCACACATCAGCTCATACCCGACGGTGCCGGACGCCGCAGCAACATCATCTATCTTGACATGATTACCCCATAGCTCCACCGCGCTACCGATGCCGGCCTGCGGGCAAGGCATTAAGTCTACGGTGATCATATCCATGGAAACGCGGCCAACGATGCGGGTCATTACGCCATCGACCATCACCGGGGTACCGGTTGGCGATATACGCGGATAACCGTCCGCATAACCGCAGGCAACCACGCCAATACGCTGTTCCTCACTGGCGCGATAGAGACCGCCATAACCCACTCGAGCCCCCACGCCCAGCTGCTGTACGCCGATAATCTCACTGGTTAAGGTCATCACCGGCTTCAATCCGTTACCGGCGATATCCTGCCACTGGCCGCTCGGTGAAGCACCATAGAGAATAATACCCGGGCGCACCCAGTTGTGGTGGGTTTGTGGATGCCACAGCGTGGCGGCTGAATTAGCCAGACTTCGCGGGCAGTCCAGCCCTTCCGCCGCCTGCTCTATGCGTTGCAGCGGTTCGGCAATTCCTTCCGCCGTTTCCGCTTCAGCGAAGTGCGCCATCAGGGTGATTTCACCCACGTTAGGCAGTGAACGCAGTTTCTGCCATGCGTTATGTACCTGATCCGGCTGAAAGCCAAGCCGGTTCATGCCACTGTTCATTTTGAGGTAAATATCCAGCGGTGCGGAGAGTTTCGCTTTTGCCAGCGCCTGAATCTGCCAGTTACTGTGCACGCTGGTGGTCAGGCGGTAACGATCGAGAATATCCAGATCTTCCGGATGGAAAAATCCTTCCAGCAGCAGGACGGGTTTCTTCCATCCCCGTTCGCGCAGCAGGATCGCCTCCTCCAGATTCAACAGCCCAAAACCGTCCGTTTCCTGCAGGCTCTGCCAGACGCGCTCAATGCCGTGCCCGTAGGCATTGGCTTTAACCACTGACCACAGACGCGAACCGCCTGCTGCCTTGCGGGCAACGGCCAGGTTTTGCCGCAACGCGGCGGTATCGATCGTTGCGACAATCGGACGCGACATACTCTCTCCTTGTACTTTCAATACGGTAAGTTAATGGATACTCGCACCGTGCAATGATCGGGCCGGTGTCGGCGTATAGCCCGGTAAATAGCGCATTACCGACAGATCTTCCGCCATAATTGCCGGCGTTTTACCCGTAATAATATCCGCCAGAAGCTGGCCGGAGCCGCAGGCCATCGTCCAGCCCAGAGTACCATGACCGGTATTAAGATACAGGTTTTTCAATGGGGTACGACCCACGATCGGTGTGCCGTCCGGAGTCATCGGGCGCAGCCCGCTCCAGAATGTTGCCTCGGCAACATCACCACCGTGCGGGAAGAGATCGCGCACCACCATTTCCAGCGTACCGCGGCGTGCCGGTAATAATTTTGTATTATAGCCAACAATTTCCGCCATTCCGCCGACGCGGATACGATTATCAAACCGTGTGATCGCCACCTTATACGTTTCATCCAGCACGGTAGAAACCGGCGCGGCGCTCTCATCGATAATGGGTACGGTCAGCGAATAGCCTTTCAGCGGATAGACCGGGATTTTGACGATATCGTGCAGCAGCGCGGTGGAGAATGAACCGAAAGCCACCACGTAGGCATCGGCAGTAATCACCTCATCTCCGCACTTCACGCCGCGGATCTGGTTCCCTTCCTGCAGCAACGCATCCACCTGCATGTTGAAGCGGAAGTTCACCCCTGCTTCTGCCGCCATTCTGGCAAGGCGCTGAGTAAACAGCTGACAGTCACCGGTTTCATCATTCGGCAGGCGCAGCCCCCCGGTGAGTTTATGCTGCGTGGTGGCCAGTGCAGGCTCAACGCGCGCCAGATCGGCCGCTTCCAGCAGTTCATAGGGCACGCCCGCTTCTTTCAGCACGGCAATATCTTTAGCCGCGCTTTCATACTGCTGCGCAGTGCGAAACAGCTGTAGCGTGCCACCCTGACGGCCTTCGTAAGCGATACCGGTGTCCTGACGCAGCGCTTTCAGGCAGTCACGGCTGTATTCGGACAGGCGAACCATACGGCTTTTATTCTGCTGGTAATGGCGCATGTCGCAGTTGCGCAGCATCTGCCACATCCACTCGAGCTGGAAGCGGCTGCCGTCAAGGCGAATCGCCAGCGGCGCATGACGCTGAAACATCCATTTAACCGCTTTCAGCGGCACGCCCGGCGCTGCCCACGGTGCGGCATAGCCCGGAGATATTTGCCCGGCGTTGCCGGCACTGGTTTCCAGCGCCGCATCGGGCTGGCGATCGATAACCGTAACCTCGTGGCCCGCCTTCGCCAGGTACCACGCACTGGCCACGCCGACCACCCCACTACCGAGAATGACAACACGCATACTGAACCCCGCCTGGATTTCAAAAGAACATTACACTACGTGATAGCTTTTATTGCCGAGTAAACCACCAGGAAAAGCACTCACGCCCCGCTGACAAATTTCACATATTTTTCACCCAACCAGCGAATAAAAACAAGATATCACTACGAATACAGTTAAAAATTCTTCATTTTTTATAATTATAGCATCTTAAAAACCTTTTTTGGAATAAAACGCCTGTTGACAGCACAAACCTTTTACATCATATCTTTTGGTTATAAACAGAATTTAATCCTGAAAAATCGTTACTTTTGGACATTTCCCATCATGGAAATATCTTTTTTTAAATCAGGCTCTATTTTCTGTCGAAGATTTCATTTGTTTTCCCGGGAGGGATAAGAGACAGTGAACTATCATTGAGATATTGGCTTTTATTCCAGGCTTATCAACGCGGCACAAATGCGGGGATGAGTTGACATGAAAACGGACATTTTGTCGCTACGTGCTGTATCGCCAGAAACCGGTTTTATAAAAAGGGGTGCGCTATGACAACGATCTTTGACGTTCCAATTATGGACAGCAAACGACTCAATGATGGACCAGACTGGACGTTCGACCTGCTTGATGTGTATTTGAAAGAGATCGATCGTGTTGCCAAATCCTACCGGCTGGATACCTACCCTCATCAGATTGAGGTCATCACCTCAGAGCAGATGATGGATGCCTACTCCAGCGTGGGGATGCCAATCAACTACGCGCACTGGTCGTTCGGCAAAAAATTTATCGAAACCGAACAGCGCTACAAGCACGGTCAGCAGGGCCTGGCCTACGAAATTGTCATCAACTCCAACCCCTGTATCGCCTACCTGATGGAAGAGAACACCATGACCATGCAGGCGCTGGTGATGGCGCACGCCTGCTATGGGCACAACTCTTTCTTTAAAAATAACTATCTGTTCCGCAGCTGGACCGACGCCAGTTCCATCGTTGATTATCTGATTTTCGCCCGTAACTACATCAGTGAATGTGAAGAACGCTACGGTCTTGAGCAGGTTGAGCGGCTGCTGGACTCCTGCCATGCGCTGATGAACTACGGCGTTGATCGTTACAAACGACCGCAAAAGATTTCGCTACAGGAAGAGAAAGCACGACAGAAGAGCCGCGAGGAGTATCTGCAAAGCCAGGTCAATATGCTGTGGCGTACCCTGCCGCGCCGTGAGCGCGAGGAAATACAGTATTCAGCCGCACGCTATCCGTCTGAGCCGCAGGAAAATCTGCTGTACTTTATGGAGAAAAATGCGCCGTTGCTGGAGCCCTGGCAGCGAGAATGCCTGCGTATCGTCAGAAAGGTTAGCCAGTACTTTTATCCGCAAAAACAAACTCAGGTGATGAACGAAGGCTGGGCGACATTCTGGCACTACACCATCCTGAATCATCTGTATGACGAAGGAAAAGTCTCTGAGCGCTTTATGCTGGAGTTTCTGCACAGCCATACTAACGTGGTGTACCAACCGCCATATAACAGCCAGTGGTACAACGGTATTAACCCTTATGCACTAGGCTTTGCCATGTTCCAGGATATTCAGCGCATCTGCCAGCATCCGACCGAAGAGGACCGCTACTGGTTCCCGGATATTGCCGGTAAAGACTGGCTGGAAACTCTGCATTTTGCCATGCGTGAATTTAAGGACGAGAGCTTTATCAGCCAGTTCCTGTCACCGAAGGTGATGCGTGATTTCCGCCTGTTCACCGTACTCGATGACGATCGCAACAACTATCTGGAGATTGCAGCAATTCATGATGAGGCAGGCTATCGGGCCATTCGGCAGCAGCTTTCCGCGCAGTACAATCTGAGCAATCTGGAGCCTAACATTCAGGTTTACGATGTAGACCTGCGCGGTGACCGTTCGCTGACGCTGCGTTACGTGCCGCAGAATCGCGCACCTCTGGATAAAAGCCGCCGCGAAGTTCTTAAGCACGTTCATCGGCTTTGGGGCTTTGACGTTACGCTTGAACAGCAGAATGAAGATGGCAGCACCGAAATTCTTGACCGCTGCCCGCCGCGGCCGAGTACTCCACTCTGACGACATGTTTTCCTGACGTGTGCTCAACTAAAAACGCCCCCCGAAGAATTGATTTCATTCGGGGGCGTTTTACATTGATCTGACCGTCAGCGGCGCGGCGGCGGCAGATCCGTTGGCATACTGACATGCATAGCATGCCAGATTTCACCGCTGCGGCGACCATAGTCACGCACGATATCGGCGATCTGTTCGTGCTCGTGAGAATGGCAGATATGCAGCAGGTGCTGATAAAAATCCTGCGCCACGCGGCGAGCTTCAGGGTTGGAGAAATAGTGGCGGCCAACACGGGTGTATAGCCCTCTCAGCCCGTTCAGTATTAAACCGTAAATCGGATTGCCGGAAGCAAAAGCAAGACCGCGGAAAATACTGTAATCCAGCTCGGTGTAGGCTTCCGCGTGGTCGTCAATATCACGGGCAGTTTCCAGCACTTCTTTCGCCTTTTCCGGGTAACTGCGAATCGCCCGTCGAATAAAAATTGAGGAGATATCGGTACGGACGGAAAGCAGGTTATCAATCAGCTGGGGCACACTGTCATGATCAAGCCTGGCGAGCGTTTCGAGAATGCTCAGACCCGAGGTTTCCCAGAAGTTATTCACTCGCGTGGGTTTACCGTGCTGGATAGTCAGCCAGCCATCGCGCGCCAGACGCTGTAATACTTCGCGAAGCGTGGTGCGCGTAACGCCAATTAACTCGGAGAGTTCACGTTCAGCAGGCAGTATCGAGCCAGGGGGAAAACGGTTATTCCAGATACTTTCTATTATATATTCTTCCGCGAAACCCGCAGGGCTCTGTGCCTTGATGACCATAAGCTTTTTGTTTCCATTGCGTTCATAACTGCAAAAATTGATCTCATCATACCAGAGGCCCCAGGCTTCACATAGCTTATGGCAAGAGTAAAATGTCGATCCCCAGCAAAAAAATAAGCTTTATCCTGGCCTTTTTCCGGCGTTTTTTTCTTTTCACCCTTCGAATTGAACACGCGTCTTCGTCAGCGTCTTTTTTCGTACCAGTTTTAATTCAAGTCATTTTATTGCCTAAATTTTTCTTGTCCCGAGGCTGGAATACGGCGGCATTTGGTTTACACTGCCGAATCAACGCTTACTACACGGATAGACTTATGTTGAGATACCTGAATCGCTGTTCTTATGGCCGTGGTGCCTGGCTGTTAATGGCGTTTACTGCTTTTGCCCTCGAATTGACGGCGCTCTATTTTCAGCATGTGATGTTGCTTAAACCCTGCGTAATGTGCATTTACGAACGTTGCGCGCTGTTTGGCATTATGGGCGCTGGGATCGTAGGCGCTATCGCGCCAAAAACACCGCTGCGCTGGGTGGCTATTTTGATCTGGCTTTACAGTGCGTGGGAAGGTGTACGTCTGGCCTGGGAACACACCATGCTACAGTTGCATCCGTCACCCTTCGTGACCTGCGACTTTGCGGCGCGTTTCCCGTCCTGGCTGCCGCTGGATAAATGGCTGCCTTCGGTATTCGTTGCCGGCGGCGACTGTGCGGAACGTTCATGGACGTTGCTGAATATGAGTATGCCGCAGTGGCTGGTAGGCATTTTTGCTGCCTATTTGTTAGTGGCCGTCCTGGTGCTGATTGCCCAGGCATTTAAACCGAAAAAACGCGATTTGTTCTCGCGCTAAATGATAAGGCCAGCAACTATGCTGGCCTTATTCTCTTTATACGAATGACTGACGCTCAGTTCCCGTACCCACGTGGACGATTGATGATGTGCTCTTCCCAGTCCACCACTTCACTTTCATGTACGGCAATATGACGCACTGAGATCCTTGCCGCATGCATCGCCGCACGTGAACCCTTCCGTAAAGGATGCCAGACCGGCAGCGTTTTGCCTTCGGCCAGCACGCGATAGGCACAGCTTGGCGGCAGCCACGAAAAGGTTGGCAGATTTTCGCGCGTCAGTTTGATGCAATCCTCTTCCAGCTCAAAACGGTGCTCATAGTTGCGGCACTGGCAGGTTTTGATATTCAGCTGGTTACAGGCGACATTGGTAAAGTAAATCTCATCCGTGTCGGCATCCTGCAGCTTGTTCAGGCAGCACTGACCACAGCCATCGCACAGGGATTCCCATTCCTCATCGCTCATCTGCTCCAGCGTTTTTTGCTGCCAGAAAGGGTTCTCAGTCATGTCGGTGTCCGGTAAAAGTAAAAACCCGCACCTTATAAAGGGTTTGGGCTGAGTATGCAAGTTTTACAGTACCCGGGTAGCAATACCGTGGCCGCCGAGCGACAGTTCCAGTTTATCGCCAGAGACTATGGGGCCCACGCCTTCTGGCGTACCGGTCAGGATCACATCGCCGGCGCGCAGGGTGAAAAACTTGCTCATATAGGCAATCAGCGGCAGGATTTGGTGGATCATATCGGCGGTACTGCCGTGCTGGCGAACTTCACCGTTGACGATCAGCTTGAGCTCAACGTTTTGCGGATCGGCAGTAAACTCGCTACGCGGGATGAAACCGGAGATTGGGCAGGAGTTATCAAATCCTTTCGCCTTCTCCCACGGCTGACCGGCTTTCTTACAGCCCGCCTGCACATCACGCAGTGTTAAATCCAGCGCTACGCCGTAGCCTGCAATCGCCTGAGCCACATGCTCTTCACTGGCATGCTTTAACGTGGCACCAATCAGTACCGCCAGTTCCACTTCATGATGTACGGCCCCGAGACCCTGCGGGATGGATAGCGGCTGACGAATATCACACAGCGCAGTTTCCGGCTTGATAAACAGTACAGGTTCGGTCGGTGTCGCGCTGCCCATCTCTTTTATATGTTTGGCGTAGTTACTGCCAACGCAAACCACTTTATTGACCGGAAGATCTAACAATGCGCCTTGCCAGTTGTGATGCTGATACATGTTTTTCCCCTAGTTTGTTGTACGGCAGCCTCGACTATAAACCGAGAACACTCCGTTTTACTGTGCGATCGCATCGGCCATCATGCCAATACTAATGGCAAAATAATAAGATCGATTCCAGTGCATTAGCGTACGGAAATTGTCATAAACCATAAATGAACGACCGTCACCATCTTCAGGCGTGATGATCCACGCGCGTCCAGGTGCATTTCCCTGCGATGCCGTTTTGATGGTTACACCAAGCTGCTGCCACTGTAGTGGCGTTTTCGCCTGCACGTTTTTCAGACCGCTTAATTCGGTATCAAATCCCTGCGGCAGTGTGACTTCCGTTCCCCATCCCTGCCCGGCTTTCCAGCCTTCTTTCTGCAGATAGTTAGCGATGGAGGCGAACACGTCGTCAACATTACTCCAGATATCGATTTTACCGTCGCCGTCGCCGTCCTTACCGTAGTTCAGGAACGAACTGGGCATAAACTGGCTTTGCCCCATCGCACCCGCCCACGATCCCTTCAGCTCATCTGCTGTCATGCCCTGCTGCTGAATGATTTTCAGCGCGGCCATCAGCTCTTTTGTGAAAAACGCTTCACGACGTCCCTCAAAGGCTAATGTCGCGAGTGCGGAAATCACGTCCTCTTTGCCCTGAATGGTGCCGAACTGACTCTCCATCGCCCACAGCGACACGATAAACGAAGGCGAAACGCCAGATCCTGCCGCAACGTTATCGAGCTGCGTGCGGTACTCGGTGAGCTTGTCACGCCCCTTTTCAATTTTGCCCAGGGTCAGTACGCGGCTGAGGTAATCGTTAAGCGTTACTTTATGTTCAAGCTGGTTGCGGTCGGATTTTATCGCGCGGTCAACAAAATGGATTCCGGTAAAGGCAGTATCGATTGTCGCCGGGCTAAAACCCTGCTGGCGAGCGGAGGCTTTAAGCTGTTCAACATAACTGGGGAACTGTGCGGGATCGCGCCCCTTCTGTGACAGCGGAGTATTGCCCGTAGAAGATAATGCGCCGGGTGGGATTGCAGCATAACTTATACTCATACTGCTCGAAATAGAGAACAAAGTTAACAGCGTGGTAAGGAGTGGCAATTTCATGCATGCATCCTTTAATCACTCACCCGCGCCGGATTTAAATGCTCAACCTGACGCTGGCGATATATTTACAGACGATTCCTAGTTATACTTTTTTATGGTTTTCCAGATGCATCTTAAGCAGACTTTCCGGTGGCGGCGGCATTTGTAAATAAAATCCTTCATCACGTAATGCGGCTTTAACTTTCTCGATATCAGCGCCTACCAGCTTCTTACTGCCGTCCAGTGGCAGCAGCATCGCCAGCTGCGGTTTGCCGAAGCCATTCATGAGTGCTTCTGGCACCCGGGAGAAATCGTCTTTTTTTTCGACATAAAGATAAGTCTGGTCGCGTTTGGTACTTCGATAGATCACACAAAACATATTTTTTACTCGAATTAACCCGGAAGGTAGCTTGCCTCGATATTACAGTAACTATAACATGTTTGCAGAACTTCGGAATATTGTCCTGATTTGATTAACCAGCACAATGTGCGGCTATTTTAGACGGGATGATAAATAACAGGACTGAACGGGACAGATGCCACAATCGCCAATTGAGTTAAAGGGCAGCAGTTTTACACTTTCTGTCCTACATTTGCACCATACCGATCCTGCCACCGTCCGCAAGGCGCTGGCAGAAAAGGTCAGCCAGGCTCCGGCCTTTCTGAGAAATGCGCCCGTCGTTGTCAATGTCTCAGCATTAACCCGCGATGTTAACTGGCGGCAGATGCAGCAGGCCATTGTGGGTTCAGGCCTGCATATCGTCGGCGTCAGCGGCTGTAAAGACGAGCAGTTAAAACGCACGATTTCACGTTCAGGGCTGCCATTATTAACCGAAGGGAAAGAAAAAAAACCCGCGGGCGATGTGCAACCCGAAGTTCCGGTTGTCGTACCCGCAGTTGCAGCCGTAGCGGTTGAAGCCTCCATCGAGAGAACACGAGTGATTTCCGCGCCTGTGCGCTCCGGGCAACAAATCTATGCCAAAAACTGCGATCTCATCGTCACCAACAATGTCAGTGCGGGTGCCGAACTGATTGCGGATGGCAATATCCATATTTATGGCATGATGCGCGGCCGTGCCCTCGCCGGAGCCGGTGGCGATAAAGGCAGCCAGATTTTTTGCACTAATTTATCAGCGGAGCTGGTTTCCATAGGCGGTGTGTACTGGATTATGGACCAGATACCGAACGAGTTTTTCGGAAAAGCGTCTCGTCTTTGTCTCAAAGACGGTGAGCTGACCATCCAGACATTGAACTGAGCCATGCTCGCAAGCCCTTTCTTTTCTAAGGAAATTACTATATGGCACGCATAATTGTTGTTACATCGGGTAAAGGAGGCGTTGGTAAAACCACGTCCAGCGCGGCCATCGCTACCGGTTTAGCGCAAAAAGGAAAAAAGACGGTTGTTATCGACTTTGATATCGGCCTGCGTAACCTCGATTTGATAATGGGCTGTGAGCGCCGCGTTGTTTATGACTTCGTCAACGTGATCCAGGGTGATGCCACGCTGAATCAGGCGTTAATCAAAGATAAGCGCACTGAGAATTTGTTTATTTTGCCCGCATCACAAACCCGTGACAAAGATGCACTGACCCGCGAAGGCGTGGAAAAAGTGCTGAACGATCTTGCCGTAATGGAGTTTGACTTTGTCATTTGTGATTCACCGGCAGGTATCGAAACCGGCGCGCTGATGGCACTTTATTTCGCTGATGAAGCGGTGATTACCACCAACCCGGAAGTGTCTTCCGTGCGTGACTCCGACCGTATCCTCGGTATTCTGTCGTCGAAATCTCGCCGGGCAGAAAATTCACAGGATGCGATTAAAGAGCATTTACTGCTGACCCGCTACAATCCAGGCCGCGTGAGCCGTGGCGATATGCTGAGCATGGAAGACGTGCTGGAAATTCTGCGTATTCCGCTGGTCGGGGTGATCCCTGAGGACCAGTCCGTACTGCGCGCCTCAAACCAGGGCGAACCTGTCATCCTGGATACTGAATCCGATGCAGGCAAAGCCTATGCTGATACCGTTGACCGCCTGCTTGGAGAAGAACGCCCCTTCCGCTTCATTGAAGAAGAGAAGAAGGGATTCCTGAAACGCCTGTTTGGGGGATAAACCATGGCCTTACTCGACTTCTTTTTATCCCGAAAAAAGAGCACTGCTAACATAGCCAAAGAGCGGCTGCAGATTATCGTGGCAGAACGCAGGAGGGGGGACAGTGAACCCCAGTATCTGCCTCAGTTAAAAAAGGATCTTCTGGAAGTCATCTGCAAATACGTAAAAATCGATCCGGAGATGCTCAGCGTCAAACTGGATCAAAAAGAAGGTGATATTTCTATTCTGGAGCTGAACGTTACGCTACCTGAGTCTGAAGAAGCCGAGAAATGATCCTTTCCTGCTCATAATCTTCCCCTGCGCAAAGGCAGGGGAAGATTGTTTGCCATCAGTCCGCGTTAAGAATTTCGTTAATCCCCGCCTCCAGCAGCGCACCCCGCCAGCCATCGATCAGTTCCGGTTTACGATCGCGCGGTTTTAATTGCCAGTACCAGCTCAGCAGCTGATTAATCTGACGGCGCGAAGCCAGCAGCTCCTGGCTGACGCCATACTGTTCCGCCGCGCTGGCTACCAGCGCTTTAATCGCTTTGAAAACTGACTTGTAGCGCGGATGGTCAACCAGATTAGCAACCGGTTCCGGCAGTTCACTCTCTTCCATCGCTTCGGCTTTCGCGACCATTGCCAACAGCGCCCGTCCGTGGAAACGGATCTCCTGCCCCGGCACACCAAGATGTTCAAGTTCTCCCAGGGAACCCGGCAGATAGCGCGCAATTTTCCATAGATTTTCTTCACGCACCACGAAATTTACCGCCATATCCTTTTCGCGTGCCGTCTCCAGACGCCAGGCGGCCATCAGACGTAAAGCGGCCAGCTGGCGTGGACGCAGCTGCCAGGCGTTGGTAATTTCACGATAAGCATCCTGCGGGTCAAGCTGTGCGGTACGACGCTGGCAAAGCAGACGGCATTCATCCAGCGCAGCAGCCATCTGCCCGGCAGTTTCCGTTTCAGCCATCAGCTTGTGTGCGATGGGCAGTAGATAGAAAACGTCAGCTGCGGCGTACTGGCACTGTTTTTCCGTCAGCGGGCGCGCCATCCAGTCGGTACGGGATTCGCTCTTATCCAGTTCGATACCGGTAAAGGATTCCACGATCGTGGCAAAGCCGCAGGAAAGGGGACGACCGGAAAATGCAGCCAGGATCTGAGTATCGATCATCGGGTCAGGCAGCGCGCCAAACTCATGCAGGAATACTTCCAGGTCTTCGCTCCCGGCGTGCAGAAACTTAACGATTTCGCGATCCTGCAACAGCTCTCGGAACGGTTTCCAGTCTCCGATGGTCAGCGGATCGATCAGCGAAATCGTCTCACCATCGAACAGCTGAATCAGGCCCAGTCGGGGATAGTAGGTGCGCGTACGAACAAATTCGGTATCCAGCGCCAGTGCCGAAACCTGACGGGCGCGCTGGCAAATCTCGGCCAGCGCTTCATTGCTGGTAATCATGGTGTAATTCAAAATAACAGTCTCTTGTCGCAGACAGCATCGCGGCCTGCCTGTGGAGGTATTAGAAAAAAGAATGCCGGGAGCATCCCGGCATTTTTGTCCACGCCATCATGGCCCAATCATCGAGTGGCCGGATAGCAACGGAGTATCGATATCACGCAGCCGTTTCCTCAGACTGCCGTTTTTTGTGCTGCATTAATCGCTTCATCGCGCAGTTCCCGGCGCAGAATTTTTCCGACGTTGGTCTTCGGCAGCTCTTCACGAAACTCCACAATTTTCGGAACTTTATATCCTGTCAGGTACTTTTTGCAGTGCGCAATCAGCTCTTCTTTGGTCAGGGAAGCATCCTTCTTCACCACACATATTTTCACCGACTCGCCGGTTACGTCGTTAGGTACACCGATTGCGGCAGCTTCCCGCACTTTCGGATGCAGCATCAGCACATCTTCGATTTCATTAGGATAAACATTAAACCCGGAAACCAGAATCATGTCTTTTTTGCGGTCAACGATGCGAAGAAAGCCTTCATGATCAACGGTAACAATATCGCCGCTGCGAAGCCATCCATTTTTTAAAACTTCATCCGTCGCGTCAGGGCGCTGCCAGTAGCCCTGCATCACCTGCGGTCCTTTAATGCACAGCTCGCCCGGTTCACCCGGCGCAACTTCATTACCCTCGTCGTCAACCAGCTTCACATCGGTCGATGGCACCGGCAGGCCGATACTGCCGTTGTGGCACTGAATATCGTAAGGATTGACAGAAACCAATGGAGAGCACTCCGTCAGACCGTAACCTTCCAGCAGATAGTGCCCGGTCAGTTTTTCCCAGCGCTCGGCAACCGACTTCTGTACCGCCATCCCGCCCCCTGCCGAAAGGCTGAGGCTGGAGAAATCCAGCATGTTAAAGCCTTCATCGTTCAGCAGCGCGTTGAACAGCGTGTTAACGCCAGTAATGGCGGTGAAGGGGTATTTTGCCAGCTCCTTAACCAGGCCCGGAATATCACGCGGGTTGGTGATCAGCAGGTTGGCACCGCCGAGATCGATAAACAGCAGGCAGTTAACCGTCAGCGCAAAAATATGGTACAGCGGCAGTGCCGTGACCACCGTCTCCTGCCCTTCTTTCAACAGAGAACCGTAGGTGGCACGGGTCTGTTCGAGGTTGGCCTGCATATTGCGGTGGGTGAGCATCGCACCCTTGGCCACGCCGGTGGTCCCCCCGGTGTACTGCAGAAACGCCAGGTCATCATTAATGACGTCCGGCTTGGTATAATCCAGACTCGCCCCGCGCTGCAGTGCCTGTTGGAATGAAATCGCCCCGGGCAGATGATACTTGGGCACCATCTTTTTGATGTACTTAACAACAAAGTTGACCAGCGTACCTTTCGCCGTTGACAGCTGGTCGCCCAGCCGGGTGAGGATCACATGCTTAACCTGCGTTTTCGCGACGACTTTTTCCAGCGTGTGGGCAAAGTTGGAGACGATAACGATGGCACTGGCACCGCTGTCATTCAGCTGGTGTTCTAATTCTCGGGGAGTATAAAGCGGGTTCACGTTGACCACCGTCATTCCCGCTCGCAGTATGCCAAACAGGGCGATGGGATATTGCAGCAGGTTGGGCATCATCAGCGCCACGCGGTCGCCTTTTTTCAGCCCCAGTTCCTGTTGCAGATAGGCGGCAAACGCCCGGCTGCGAATATCAAGCTGTCGATAAGACAGGCTCTGCCCCATATTGATGAACGCCGTCTGTTCGGCATAACGCAGTACCGCGTGTTCAAACAGATCGACGAGGGAGCGGTAACGGTCCGCATTAATTTCTGCCGGAACATCGGCCGGATAACGGTTAAGCCAGACCTTTTGCAAGGAGTCACCTCGAAAATGAGTATTAGTAGTCATCGCAGCTCAGCCTCCGATTTTTGTTAACATTATTTTAACTCAGCGTACCAGTTTGCTCAGTTCTCCGTTTTGAGGTTGCGAAGCCCATCACTAAAAATTTCTCACCGGGAGAAAAGTAACCAAAAAAAGGCATATCCGCTGAAACACAGCGGATATGCCGTGAAAATTTCGCTACAACATGACTACTCGGTCAGGATTGTCTGAACCTGCGCCGGTGCCGGGGAGTAATAGCCCCACGGCGGTGGGCCCCAGTATCCGCCATGACGGCGACCATAGCCCGGGCCATACCAGATCCACGGATCAATCGGCTGCGGCGCCGAAACGACTTGCTGTACCCTATGCCAGCGCTGGTAACCTGTTACTTTCACTACAACGAAGTTGTAGTTAGCATCACCAATTTTGCCTTTTTCAATCCCGGCTATCGGCCCGACCACGGTGACCATTTGGTCATTGAAGTTAATCGGGTCAACAAAGCCATTTACATCAGCGAACACGCGCCCAATCGTTGCCGACCCTAAAATCGGTCGCGCCGTATCATCCAGACGCATTGCGGCAATCTCAAGACGGGTCCTGCCGTTCTTGTTACTGACGCTAATCACTTTACCGCCGAAGCGCGATTCCTGCCCGACATAGAGCTGCGGCGCATTGAGAACTCGCACCAAATCCTGCTGCGGCATTGCCGAGGTTCCTTTCACTGAATCAGGCACGGTCACGCAGCCTGAAAGCAATAAGGACGTTAAGAACAAACCACTCAACTGCCAAAAACGAGATTTACGCATAAGATTCTCCCAGGTACTGTTAATTTGACTGCACCGTGGCGAAATAGTTGCTGCGACTCACTCGCGGCCCGGTAATTTTTTCCATGTCACTTCATTACGTAAATAAGTAGGTTCTGCATGCTCCGGAGCGACAGTTTCCCCCGCTGCCAGCGCCTGCGAGGCAAGAATCAGCATGTCCTCAGCGGCAGGCAATTCCACCTCACTGACAGTTAACACCAGTTGGCTATTTTCAGCCAGCTCAGGCCATGCTTTCCAGCCGGTACCAACACAGGACCACTCACCGCTTAACGCTGCCATGCGCTCACTTGCTGCCTGAGGGCTGAGCACGGCTTCGCTCTCTTCGCCATGCCAGATGCCCTGTTCATCGCGCTGGTATTCTGCCCAGTAAACTTCGCCCATGCGGGCATCAATAGCGGCAAGAACCCGCGTTGCGCCGCTCAGTCGCCAGGCACCCTGCGCCATCGTTTTCAGGGTGGAAACGCCAACCAGCGGCAGCTCAGCACCCAGCGACAGCCCCTGCGCAATGCCGATGCCGATGCGAACACCGGTGAAACTGCCCGGCCCGCGACCAAAAGCCAGAGCATCGAGATCCTTCAGCGCCACAGCGCCCTGCAGCAGGATGTCCTGCACCATCGGGAGAATGCGCTGGGTATGTTCCCGCGGACAGAGTTCAAAATGAGCCAGTCGTTGCTGGTTATTCAGCAGGGCAACCGAGCAGGCTTCCGTGGCCGTATCAATGGCTAAAATTCGCGTGGGCATTGCAACCTCAGGGAGAAAAATTTCGGCGCGAATAATAGCACAAAGCGCGGCGAATTGATGACTGTCGCGTTATGGCTTGAGAAACGCCGCCGCCCGGCTGATGTCTCGCGTGCGCGGGGTAGGCGGTAAGCTGTTCAAAAACACCGCGCCGTAGGGCCGCATCACCAGCCGATTATCACAAATCACCAACACACCGCGATCGTCAACGTCGCGGATCAGGCGGCCAACGCCCTGCTTTAGCGTGATAACGGCATCCGGAAGCTGTACCTGATCGAACGGGTCGCCACCGCGCAGTTTACAGTCTTCCATTCTCGCTTTAAGTAATGGATCGTCGGGCGAAGTGAACGGCAGCTTATCGATAATCACCAGCGACAGCGTATCGCCCCGCACATCCACCCCTTCCCAAAAGCTGCTGGTGGCCACCAGCAGCGCATTGCCAGCGGCAATAAACTGCTTCAACAGCTGGCCTTTGCTGGTTTCTCCCTGAAGCAGCACCGGCAATGTCAGCGTTGCGCGAAACTCCGCGGCCAGATCGCGCATCACCTGATGAGAGGTGCAGAGGAAAAAGCAGCGACCGTTGTTGGCTTCGATCAGCGGACGCAGCATGCGCGCCAGCTGGCGAGCACCACCGGGTTGATTAGGCGAAGGCAGATTACGCGGAACGCACAACAGCGCCTGGCGGGAATAGTCAAACGGACTGTCGAGGATCAGCGTTTCGGCCTTTTCCACGCCCAGGCGCTCAACGAAATGGGTAACCTGTTCGTTCACCGCCAGCGTGGCAGAGGTGAAGATCCAGCTGGCCGGGCGCTCTTCCATCACCTCGCGGAAACGATCCGAGACGGAAAGCGGCGTCAGAGCCAGAATAAAATGGTGAGAGTTGCATTCATACCAATAGCTGAAGCCAGGCTGCGAAACATCCTTCAGCCGTTTGAGTCTCCCGCGATAGAGCGCCGCGCGCTCAAACGCCGCATCCAGCAGCGCCGAACGCCCCAGCGACAGCTTAGCCACGTCATGACACAGCTCCAGCGCGTCATCGAGCAACAGCAGCGCTCGCTGCACATGCGAATCGCTCAGCAGCTCGCGCAGGTTGCCGCGAAAGCCCGGATCGCCCAAAGCCAGGCGAAAATCCTGCGCGCTCTGCGCCAGACGGTCGGCTGATTTTTGCAGCTGCTGCACATCGCGGACTTCGGTACGGTAAGCAATGGTAATGTCTTTGGCCAGATCCAGCAGCTGGCGGCTGGAGAGCTGCTGGCCAAAATACTGGCTGGCAATATCCGGCACCTGATGCGCCTCATCGAAAATCATGACATCGGCTTCAGGTATCAGTTCAGCAAAACCGCTCTCTTTCACCACCATATCGGCGAGGAAAAGATGGTGGTTAACCACCACCACGTCGGCATCCATCGCTTTGCGACGCGCTTTCACCACAAAGCAGTCTTTATACTGCGGGCAGTCGCTGCCCAGACAGTTATCGTTAGTGCTGGTAACCAGCGGCCAGATGGTGCTGTCCTCCGCCACCCCGCCGCAGGTACTGGTATCGCCGTCAATGGTTTCGCTGGACCAACCGCGCAGATGGACCAGATCGCTCATCGCCTGCACGGCGAGTTCACCTCCGGCCATCGACTGTTGCTCAAGCCGCTCAAGGCACAGATAGTTAGAACGGCCTTTGAGCAGCGCCAGCGTCCCTTTAAACTTCAGCGCCTTTGCCACCGTGGGCAGATCGCGGCTGTAGAGCTGATCCTGCAGGGCTTTCGAACCCGTAGAGACGATCACTTTCTTCCCGGAGCGCAGTGCGGGTGCCAGATAGGCATAGGTTTTACCGGTTCCGGTACCGGCCTCAACGACCAGTTCACCGCGCATATCGATGGCTTTCGCCACCGCCGCAGCCATTACCCGCTGCGGTTCACGCGGTTTAAAACCGGGGATCGCCTGCGCCAGAGCGCCATCCGCTGCAAAATCGTCTGCCACATATCCTCACTACCGGAAAGAAACTACTGTGATTATATCAGTATTAGGGGGGTGATACAAAAAGCGAACCCGCGGAGTTTGCGAGAAGAGCCGCGGATAAAACATCCCCCTATGCAATGAACGTAGGCAAATGGCGAATGACATCTACAGACTGACTGAGGATGCGAACGACTGTGATGGCTAATCGGCTTGAAATAAAAAATACAATATGTTTTTCAACCGGTAATGAATCCATCCGCTCGCCAGGTTCCGGTCGAAATGTACCAATCTGATGTGTAGCCAACATGTTGAAAGCTGCTGAGAACCGGCCAATATAATCATCGGCCTTCTTCAAGCCGTAGTGTTCCTGGCCGTAATACCAAATAGCTTCCCGGTCTTCTGTTGCTTCAGGCAACAATTCAATCCTTCTCATCGGCAATCCGTGCCATCCCTTTTACTCGTTGCAAAAATGCATCCCGCTCCCACAGCTTAGCGTTGCCACTGTTAAGCCCCTCGTCCAACAGGCCGTGAAGAGTATGTAAATTAGAAGCCGCTTCTTTCTCACGAAGTAAACGCAGTGCATCGCGCAACACTTCACTCTGTGTGCGATAACTGCCTGACTACACCATCAAATCAATAAATTCTCGCAGTTCATCCCCGATATTAACCGCGATCGTTCTCGCCATTTCCCCCCCCTGGATAAGATCTAATCTTACAATATACTTCCCCCCTGTCGATTGCCAGCCAGCACAGTTGCAAGAAGCCTCACAGCAGGTGACTACCGTAGTGGTTTATGCCAGGCTAGCGCCGGTTAATTTAATGTGCAAAAAGGAAAACTCATGACTATTGAACGTATTGATCCGGAACACCGCATGTCGGAAGCCGTCATTCATAATGACGTGGTGTACTACACCAGCGTGCCGGAAAATCTGGATGAAGATGCTGAGGCACAGACGGCGAATGCGCTGGCGGTAATCGATCGCATTCTGACGCGCGTAGGTTCGGATAAGAGCCGCATCCTGGATGCCACTATTTTCCTGGTCAATAAAGACGATTTTGCCGCGATGAACCGCGCCTGGGATGCGTGGGTGTCGCCGGGGAATGCGCCGGTTCGCTGTACCGTTCACGCCGGGCTGATGAATCCGAAGTATCTGGTTGAAATCAAAGTAGTCGCAGCAAGATAATCAGCGCCCCTGCCCTGACGGCAGGGGGCTTTACATCAGTACTCGTCTTCTTCGTCGTCTTCATCATCGTGACGAT
This sequence comes from Erwinia sp. GW821-FHT03D09, assembly GCF_059420805.1. Classification (NCBI taxonomy): domain Bacteria; kingdom Pseudomonadati; phylum Pseudomonadota; class Gammaproteobacteria; order Enterobacterales; family Erwiniaceae; genus Erwinia; species Erwinia sp. GW821-FHT03D09. The sequence continues at coordinate 118,921 of NZ_JBWKUK010000004.1, read as the reverse complement.
CGGCGTGATGTTCGTCATCTTCATCATCAAACATCACCGCAACGTGGCCGCCGGTATGCGTGCTGCGGATCTCTTCCGCCACCATGGCAATGGCCTGGCCGCTGGTTAAGCCTTCAGACATCAACTGGTGAATGCGTTCTACGGCCTGCTGCTGCTGTTCATGTGTCAGCGCGGGTAATCCTGTAAACATAGTGGCTCCTGGGTGCTCGGGCGGCGCGGATTATTTCACGGGTGACAAAGAGATGCCAGCACCAGAAAAATATGCCAGGCTTGCACCCCTGTAACTGATCACCCTGCTGAAGAATTATGCTGCCTGTTTTACATTCACTGAAGTATACGCCGGATGCCGTCGAGCATCAGTTTGCCGCGCTGGCTCATCTGCCGTGGGCGATGCTGCTGCACTCCGGCTTTGCCGATCACAGCGACAACCGCTTCGATATCCTGGTAGCCGATCCGTGCTGTACGCTGACAACACGCGGTGAGCAGACCATCATCGACGAAAACGGCGCTGTCAGCCATTCTGCAGAGGACCCGCTCAGCCTGCTGACCGCGAAACTGGGGCGTGCTGCGATGCAGGCCAAACCGCGTGATGATTTACCGTTCCAGGGTGGTGCTCTTGGGCTTTTCGGCTATGACCTTGGCCGCCGTTTTGAAACACTTCCCGAGCTCGCCGATAGTCAGTTAACCACGCCGGATATGGCCGTCGGGATTTATGACTGGGCGCTGATCGCCGATCATCATCTGCAAAGGCTGACGCTGGTTGCTTACGGTGATATCAAACAGCGTCTCAGCTGGCTTGAGGCTCAGCGCCCCGCAGCGGCAGAACCGTTCCGTCTGACCGGCAGCTGGCAGGCGAATATGTCGCGTGAAGAGTACGGCGAGAAATTCCGGCAGGTACAGCAGTGGCTGCTCTCCGGGGACTGCTACCAGGTTAACCTGGCACAACGCTTCCAGGCCAGCTACCAGGGCAGTGAATGGCAGGCGTTTATCCGCCTTTGCCGTGCTAATCGCGCTCCATTCAGCGCCTTTATCCGTCTGCCCGGCAGCGCGATTCTCAGCCTGTCGCCCGAACGTTTTATCCGCCTGCAGGACGGTGATATTCAGACCCGCCCGATCAAAGGCACGCTGCTGCGACTCGCCGATCAACAGGCCGATCGCGAGCAGGCAGCCAGGCTGGCCAACTCCCCGAAGGATCGCAGTGAAAATCTGATGATCGTTGATTTACTGCGCAATGATATTGGCCGGGTTGCGGTGCCGGGCAGTGTCAAGGTACCTGAACTGTTTGTAGTGGAGCCGTTCCCGGCGGTACATCATCTCGTCAGTACCATTACCGCGCGGTTGAAAGCAGGACTGTCAGCCTGCGATCTGCTGCGCGCCAGCTTCCCAGGCGGTTCAATAACCGGGGCACCAAAAGTTCGCGCAATGGAAATTATCGAAGAGCTTGAACCACAGCGTCGTAACGCGTGGTGCGGCAGTATTGGCTACCTCAGCGCCTGTGGAAATATGGATACCAGCATCACTATCCGCACGCTGATTGCCGAGCAGGGGAATCTCTACTGTGCAGCGGGAGGCGGTGTGGTAGCCGACAGTGAAGAAGCCGCGGAGTATCAGGAAACCTTCGATAAGGTCAACCGCATTTTGCCCTGCCTTGAGGAGCCATTGAATGAGCAGCAGTAATCCTCAACTGCAACGCTTTTTATCGCGTTTTATTTTACAGCCGCCGCCGTCAGAAAATATTGCCCTACCGCGCCGTCAGGCGGCAGTGCTGGTGCCGATCGTCGCTCACCCCTGCCCGACCCTGCTGCTTACGCGACGTGCGGCCACGCTGCGTAAACACGCCGGTCAGGTTGCCTTCCCCGGCGGCATGCGCGATGTGGAGGATGAATCACTGGTGATCACCGCACTGCGCGAAGCCGAGGAAGAGGTCGCTATCCCGCCCGAGGCCGTAGAGGTAATCGGGGTTCTGCCGCCGGTCACCAGCAGCACAGGATTTCAGGTCACGCCGGTGGTGGGCATTATCCAGCCGGGACTGCGCTGGCAGCCCAACGAGGGCGAAGTTGAGTCGGTATTCGAAATGCCGCTGGAAGAGGCACTGCGCCTGGGTCGCTATACCCCACTGGACGTGCATCGTGGCGGGCTTCACCACCGCGTCTGGCTCTCCTGGTTTGATGACTATTTTATCTGGGGAATGACCGCCGGAATTATTCGCCGCCTCAGTCTTCAGGTGGCAAAACCTGCGCAAAACGACTAAAATACAGCCTCATATCGGTCTAAATTTCGCCATTACATTATTTTTAACTGCTTTTTTGCAGGATGACGATCCAAATCACTGCAAGGCGGCGGCTTTTCATTTATATTTCACCCAATTCACCATTTCTGTGAACATCGTCCAGTGAGTAATCTTGTAAAGGAGCGTGTAGCGTGATTAGCGTTTTCGACATGTTTAAGATCGGCATCGGCCCGTCGAGTTCCCATACGGTTGGTCCAATGAAAGCCGGTAAACAGTTTGTCGACGATCTGCTGGCCAGCCGCCAGCTCTCCTCCGTTACGCGTATCGCGGTGGACGTTTACGGCTCGCTGTCGCTGACCGGGAAAGGGCACCATACCGATATCGCCATTATCATGGGCCTGTCGGGTGCTTCACCGGAAAGCGTCGATATCGACACAATTCCGGCGTTTATTCGTGATGTGGAGGATCGTCAGCGACTGCTGCTGGCTAACGGTGCCCACGAAGTTGATTTCCCGCGAGAAGGCGGCATGGTATTCCGCAGCGACAACCTGTCGCTGCATGAAAACGGCATGAGTATTCATGCTTATGCCGGCGATCTAAAAATCTACAGCAAAACCTACTACTCGGTGGGCGGCGGCTTTATCGTCGATGAAGAGAGCTTCGGCAAAACCGTGCTGAATGAAGTATCAGTCCCCTACCCGTTTAACTCAGCGAAAGAGATGTTAAACCACTGCCAGCAGACCGGTCTTTCCCTCTCCGGGATGGTGCTGAAAAACGAACTGGCAATCCACTCCCGCGCGGACATCGAACGCTATTTCTCCGATGTCTGGCAAACCATGCGTGACTGTATCGATCGTGGCCTGAATACCGAGGGCGTACTGCCGGGTCCGCTGCGCGTTCCGCGCCGTGCCTCAGCGCTGCGCCGGCTGCTTGTTTCTTCCGACAAGCTTTCCAGCGATCCGATGAATGTTATCGACTGGGTGAATATGTTTGCCCTTGCGGTTAACGAAGAGAATGCCGCCGGTGGACGCGTGGTAACCGCACCCACCAACGGTGCCTGCGGCATCGTACCTGCGGTACTGGCCTATTACGATCATTTCATTGAGTCGGTCAGCCCGGATATCTTCACCCGTTACTTTATGGCCGCCGGCGCGATCGGCATTCTGTATAAGATGAATGCCTCGATTTCCGGCGCAGAAGTCGGTTGCCAGGGGGAAGTCGGCGTGGCCTGCTCCATGGCGGCAGCCGGTCTGGCCGAGCTGCTGGGTGCCAGCCCGGAGCAGGTGTGTGTGGCGGCGGAAATTGGTATGGAACACAATCTGGGTCTGACCTGCGATCCGGTTGCAGGACAGGTTCAGGTACCGTGCATCGAGCGTAATGCCATCGCCTCGGTCAAAGCCATTAACTCGGCGCGCATGGCGATGCGCCGTACCAGCGAAGCGCGCGTGTCGTTGGATAAAGTGATCGAAACCATGTACGAAACTGGTAAGGACATGAACGCCAAGTATCGCGAGACATCTCGCGGCGGCCTGGCAATCAAAGTTCAGTGCGACTAATGAAATCTGGCGTAAGTGTCTGAGAACCAGCTCTGGTTCGCATTTCCGTCAAGTACCATAATTAACTAAGCGCCATCTATCGGATGGCGCTTTTTCTTTCCTATACTTCAAAATAGTTTAGCTGACGGCTATCCCCAAATTCAGGAAACGGCTAGAGTGTCTCGGCACGTTCTGTGAGAGTAAGTTCCTGTTTTTGTGACATTCCGCTTTTCTCTTCGGTGCTACTACACTAAATGTCTGCTTTGCCCATTAACGGTGTTCATTCTCTGTATACGCGACTGGCTTATAAGATGGTTACTAATGCAAATGTCCCAGGAAGTATTAGGACAGTTCCGCCGCAAGCGATTGCTTATCGCGGCGGTCGTTGCAGCACTGGTGCTCATTCTGACCTTAACCTTCAGGTTTGTGGAAGAAAAGAACCGTATAGAGCAGCAATCTCACAGCTTTGCTAATAACGCCATTCAGCGCTTTGACCGCATGTTTTCCCCTCTGGATGTTGCCGCCGATAACGCCCTTGCCTGGGTCGGCATCGACTGTGGACTTATCCGTTTTAAACTGATTGAGAAACTGGCCGTTCTGCAAACCGTCAGGTCGATCCTGCTGGTCGATAACGATCGTATCTACTGCTCAAGTATCTTCGGTCCGTCAGATCTCACCTTCAGTAGTAATTATCCCGAGCTTTTGGTGAAAAATCAGCGGATGCAGCTGGCGATAGATAATCATTTGCTTAAGGGTTCACCGATTCTGCTGCTGTGGACGCCGGGTAATCAAGACAACCGCGCGGGTGTTCTACAGGTCATTAATATCGAACTGATTACTAGCTATCTGCTGGAACCCACATTACCCTGGGTTGAGCGAGCAATACTGAACGTCGGCAGCCAGAGCCTGGAATACGGCAACCCGCTGATTCAACCTGCTACGCCTGCCGAAGACCAGGTAACCATCGTAGAATCCTCCCTGCGCTATCCTTACTCAATTACCCTTTTCGGCCCCTCGCCCTCCCGGCTGGCGCTGATAACCGTGCCCTCACAGCTGCCGCTGGCGCTGCTGCTTAGCCTGCTGATGGGCTATATTGTCTGGCTGGCCACCGCAAACCGCATGAGTTTGTCCTGGCAGATCAGCTATGGCATTACCGCGCGTGAATTTATGGTTTACTGCCAGCCGCTGATTAATGCCCGTAACGGCCAGTGCGACGGCATTGAAATGCTGCTGCGCTGGCACAATCCGCGCCAGGGATGGATACCGCCGGACGTTTTCATTCCGCTGGCCGAACGCCAGAACCTGATCGCTCCGCTGACCCGATTTGTGATAAGCGAAACGGTCAGACATTTGCCAGACTTGCCGATGCGCTCCTCATTCCATATTGCGATTAACGTCGCCGCTAGCCACTTTCGCGAGCGGGAGATTATTGACGATTTACAACGCCTGTGGTGGCCGGCTAATCCCCAGCTGCAGCTGGTGGTGGAACTGACCGAGCGAGATTCACTGCCGGTAGTTGACCAGCGGGTCGTTTCTCATCTGCATAACGTCGGGGTTAAGCTGGCGATTGATGATTTTGGTACCGGGCACAGCTCACTGTCCTATCTGAAAACACTGAGCCCTGACGTGCTGAAAATCGACAAAGTCTTTACTGCAGCTATTGGCACCGATGCGATTAACGCCACGGTGACGGATATGGTGATTTCACTGGCGCAGCGGCTGAACATCGGACTGGTGGAGGAAGGTGTTGAAACGGCTGAACAGGCGGAGTATCTGCGCGAACGCGGAGTGGATGCACTGCAGGGTTATTACTATGCGCGCCCTATGCCGTTAGGTGATTTCCCAGCCTGGCTGGCTAACCATAACGCTTTCTGCCCGGCATAAAAAAGGCCGGGTTTCCCCGGCCCGTGTACTGTTAACCTTCTTCTTCGTCGTGCTCGTTACGTTCAAGAGTCACGCGCACCAGATCAACGCGGTAGTCGGTCGCCTCGATAATCTGGAAACGCAGCGGCGGCATCTCGAATACCTCACCCGCTTTTGGCAGTTGCCCTTTCTGGGCAATCAGCAGACCCGCCAGTGACGCGTGATCGTCTTCCGTACGAACCAGTTCCTGAGTATCAAACAGCTGCTGGAGCGAGTGCAGGTCGGTACCACCTTTAACCAGCCAGCCGTCACCGTCAGCAATAATATCCGGGGTTTCATCCTCATCCGGGAATTCACCGGCAATCGCTTCCAGCACGTCCAGCGGCGTCACCAGCCCCTGTACCACACCAAACTCGCTGGTGACTACGACAAAGCTGCCTTTGGCACGGCGCAACACGCTCAGCAGGTTGAGCGGGTCCAGCGTTTCCGGAATGATGATCGGTGGCGTCGCGGAGGCAAACGTGGCCACATCTACACCGTGGTCCAGCGCCACCAGCAGCTCTTTCGCCCTGACTACGCCAACAATTTCATCCAGTTCACCACGACACACGGGGAACAGACTGTGCGGCGTATCCAGCAGTTGAATCCGAATTTCGTCCAGCGGGCGTTCGATATCAACCCATGAAATGTCACCGCGCGGCGTCATGATGCTGCGAATGGAACGGGAGGCCAGAGTCAGAACGCCGTTGATCATATAGCGCTCTTCATCTTTAAATGCTTCCTGCGGCAGGATCGCTGCCACTTCACTGCTTTCGCTACCGCTGCTCTCAGTACTATTACGACGGCCACCCATCAGACGCTGGATCGCCTCAGCGGTACGCTCACGCATCGGCCTTCTCGCCTGATGACGCATAAAGTTACGGCGGGCAATCTGGTTAAACAGCTCAATAAGGATTGAGAAGCCGATCGCCGCATACAGATAACCTTTTGGAATATGGAAGCCGAGGCCTTCCGCCACAAGGCTGAGACCAATCATCAGCAGGAAGCTCAGACACAGTACAACCACCGTCGGATGCGCGTTAACGAAATTAGTCAATGGCTTGGAGGCCAGCAGCATCACGCCCATGGAGATAATCACCGCCGTCATCATGACCGCCAGGTTATCCACCATACCCACGGCGGTAATCACCGCATCGAGGGAGAAGACGGCATCCAAAATAACGATCTGTACCACAACCGCCCAAAAACTGGCGTATCCCCGGTTTGCTCCATTATTATGTTCGCGATTTTCCAGCCGTTCATGCAGCTCCATCGTAGCCTTGAACAACAGGAACAGTCCCCCGAACAGCAGAATCAAATCCCGCCCGGAGAAGCTAAACTCGCCGACGCTGAACAGCGGACGCGTCAGTGTGACCATCCACGAGATAAGCGACAGCAGGCCCAGACGCATAATCAGCGCCAGCGAAAGCCCGATCAGACGCGCTTTATCACGCTGCTTCGGCGGCAGCTTGTCAGCCAGGATAGCAATAAAGACCAGGTTATCGATGCCCAGGACGATTTCAAGAACAATCAGCGTGAGCAGACCAGCCCAAATTGATGGGTCTAAAAGAAATTCCATGACAGACTCCGGAAAAAGGAACGGGAAAACGCAGCAAACGTTCGGCTGAGCGTGCGGCAGAAATAACGACGAGTGGAAGCAGAGATGACGTCAGAAGACGTTGAAAGCGATACCGGATAGCCCGGCGGCATAATTAAGCAACTTCGGTGGCAGTCCATAGGGAGGGCTGAGGCCCGTTACTCCTGTATTAGAAAAGGATCACTACTCTAGCAGCAGAAACATTGCCGTCAAAATGGTTTCTTACACTTGGCTGGCATCATTGCAGAACTTTACGCTTTGCTGACCGCGCGTATTTATCAATGACGGTCTAAATTACTGAGCAAGGTCACATAATTTATTCTTTCACGTACTAAAATAAATCGTGTTAACTGGTGTGTTAAGCGTGCCATTGCAAGTCTACCGGCACGAAGTAGAAAAATAAGTGTGACCTCTTTCATGCTGAATCACGCAAATACCTTAAGTATCCGACGTTGGCGAAGATTAAATTTCGGATAGTCAGGGTATCGATCGGCTGAGCCTCGCGCGGCTTGAACTCCAGAGAGCCGTCGTCAACTGGATAAGGAGTAGCAAGTGACTATTGCTATTATCATCGGCACACACGGCTGGGCAGCGGAACAGCTGCTGAAAACGGCCGAAATGCTCCTGGGTGAGCAGGATAACGTCGGTTGGATCGACTTTGTCCCGGGGGAAAATGCAGAAACGTTAATCGAAAAGTATCAGGTGCGAATAAACGACCTCGACGTGAGTCAAGGTGTGTTGTTCCTGGTTGATACCTGGGGCGGCAGCCCGTTTAACGCCGCCAGTCGTCTGGTGGTTGATAAAGAACATCACGAAGTCGTTGCCGGGGTGAATATCCCGATGCTGGTCGAAGTGCTGATGGCCCGCGATGACAATCCGTCCTTTGACGAGCTGGTAGCGCTGGCGGTTGAAACCGGCCGCGAAGGCGTCAAGGCGCTCAAAGCCAAACCACCTCAGGCAGCCCCGGCACCCGTGGTTAAAACTCCTGCCCCTCCTCCTGCCCCGCTCAAACCCGGCGAACATATGGTGATTGGCCTGGCGCGTATCGATGACCGCCTGATTCACGGCCAGGTCGCCACCCGCTGGACCAAGGAAACCAACGTCACGCGCATCATTGTGGTCAGTGACGAAGTGGCCGCCGATCACGTGCGTAAAACGCTGCTGACCCAGGTTGCTCCTCCCGGTGTGACTGCACACGTAGTGGATGTTGCTAAGATGGTCCGCGTGTGGAACAACCCGAAATATGCCGGTGAAAAAGTGATGCTGCTGTTTACCAACCCGACCGATGTCGAAAGGCTGGTGGAAGACGGTGTTGGCATTACCAGCGTCAACATCGGCGGAATGGCGTTCCGACAGGGGAAAACCCAGGTTAACAATGCCGTATCGGTTGATGCAAAAGATATCGAGGCGTTTAACAAACTCAACGCGCGCGGAATAGAACTGGAAGTGCGTAAAGTTTCCAGCGATCAGAAACTGAAAATGATGGACCTGATCGCCCGTCTGAATCAGTAGCCCGTGGCCTGAAAGTTCAGGTTGAACTCCGTTCTGTATCTAAGAGGAAAAATGTAATGGAGATTTCCACGCTGCAAATTGTTCTGATATTTATCGTCGCCTGTATCGCGGGCATGGGCTCAATCCTCGATGAATTTCAGTTTCACCGGCCCCTGGTGGCCTGTACGTTAATCGGTGCGGTTTTGGGTGATATCAAAACCGGGATCATCATCGGCGGTACGCTGGAGATGATCGCACTGGGCTGGATGAACATCGGTGCCGCGGTTGCACCAGATGCGGCTCTGGCTTCCATCATCTCAACTATCCTGGTCATTGCCGGTGGGCAAAGCGTCGGAGCCGGTATTGCGCTGGCGATTCCGCTGGCTGCGGCAGGCCAGGTGCTGACCATTATCGTTCGTACCATCACCGTCGCCTTCCAGCACGCAGCGGATAAAGCCGCGGAAAAAGGCAATCTCACCGCCATATCCTGGATACACGTTTCGGCACTGGTTCTGCAGGCAATGCGTATCGCCATTCCGGCATTGATTGTGGCGATTTCGGTCGGCACCAGCGTGGTCCACGACCTGCTGAACTCGATTCCTGAAGTGGTAACCAACGGCCTGAACATCGCCGGTGGCATGATCGTCGTTGTGGGTTACGCGATGGTAATCAACATGATGCGCGCGGGCTACCTGATGCCGTTCTTCTACCTTGGCTTTGTAACGGCCGCATTCACCAACTTCAACCTGGTGGCACTGGGCGTTATCGGCGTGGTAATGGCCATTCTGTACATCCAGCTGGCACCAAAATATAACCGCGTTGCCGGTGCGCAGACTGCAGGCCCGGTAAACAACGACCTTGATAACGAACTCGATTAAGGAAAGGTGAGAAAAATGGTTGAGACAACAACACAAAAGAAACTGACTCCCGGTGATATCCGTGGAGTGTTCTTACGCTCAAACCTGTTCCAGGGTTCGTGGAACTTCGAACGTATGCAGGCTCTGGGCTTCTGCTTCTCGATGGTGCCGGTGATTCGTCGCCTCTATCCCGAGAATAACGATGAACGCAAGCAGGCGATTAAACGCCATCTGGAGTTCTTCAACACCCATCCTTACGTGGCGGCCCCGGTATTGGGTGTAACCATGGCGATGGAAGAGCAGCGAGCTAACGGTGCGCCGATTGACGATGCGGCCATCAACGGCATCAAGGTTGGCCTGATGGGACCGCTGGCAGGCGTAGGTGACCCGATTTTCTGGGGCACCGTTCGCCCGGTTTTCGCGGCGCTTGGTGCAGGGATCGCCATGAGCGGCAGCCTGCTGGGTCCGGTACTTTTCTTCGTACTGTTTAACCTGGCTCGTCTGCTGGTGCGCTACTACGGTGTGGCCTACGGCTATCGCAAAGGGGTGGATATCGTCAGCGATATGGGCGGTGGCTTCCTGCAGAAACTGACGGAGGGCGCGTCGATACTCGGCCTGTTTGTCATGGGGGCACTGGTTAACAAGTGGACGCACGTTAACGTGCCGCTGGTGGTGTCGCGCATCACCGATCAGACCGGTAAAACCACCGTCACCACGGTGCAGTCAATCCTCGACCAGCTGATGCCTGGGCTGATCCCGCTGCTGCTGACCTTCGGCTGTATGTGGTTGCTTCGCCGCAAGGTGAACGCGCTATGGATTATTATGGGCTTCTTTGTTATTGGCATCTTTGGCTACTGGGTTGGCCTGCTCGGCGTCTAAGCCTGACCTTTAGCATCATTAACTTTAAGGGCCAGCACAGTCTGGCCCTTCTTTTCGGACGGGATTATGCAGCTGACTGATTACCTGATTTTGCTGTTTATTGTTCTGATTCTGCTCTATGCCATTTACGACGAGCTAATCATGCCGCGCCTGAATGGGCCAACGCAGCTGAAAATTCTGCTTCAGCGGCGTACCAAACTCGACAGCGTGATATTTATCGGCCTGCTGGCCATCCTGCTATATCAGAATTTACGCGTACAGGGCCCTCAGCTAACGACGTTGCTGCTTTTGGCGCTGGGTGCAATGGCGGTATGGCTGTTCTGGGTCCGCGCGCCCAAGCTGCTGCTGAAGGAGCAGGGATTCTTTTTTGCTAACGTTTTTATCACCTGGGACCGCATCAGCGCGATAAATTTGTCGGAGGATGGCGTGCTGGTGATTACGCTGGAAAATCGCCGCCTGCTAATCTATGTCCGCAGGCTGGACGATCTGGAGACAATCTATAAATTTATGCTGGAGAGTCGCTAAAGGCGGTTTCTCCGGCATCCTGACGCTGCCACAGCCGCAGGGTGAAATCCGTCTCGCAGGCAAATTCAGGGGTGGTGGCAAGTATCCCCCACACTTCGGGACGGGCACGCCACGCAAACGGCGTCATTTGCAGCAGCGCTGCGGACTCTTCACTGTTTAGCGTCATCGAATACCCCAACGACTGCTCCTCGACAAGCGTAAATCCAGGCATCTCTTCCGGCGTGTTGTCATGCAGTTTCACATCCTGATAGATCAGTGCTTTAAACTGCATTAAGTGGCGCGGGCCTGGCGTCACGGTCAATACGTATCCCTGCGGCTTGACCACCCTTGCCAGCTCAGCGGCTTTACAGGGTGCATATATACGCAGCACCGCATCAAACCGATCGTTACCAAACGGCAGACGATGGCTGGACGCCACGCAGAACTCGACGTTGCCGTAGCGCTTAGCACCGTAGCGGATGGCAATTTTCGCCACATCCAGTCCGTAAACCAGCGCCTGCTCGCGTTCTCCCTGCAGCCGGGTGGCAACTGCCTGAGTGTAATAACCTTCGCCACAGCCGATGTCCAGCACGCTCAGGGTGCTATTTGGCAATGCGGCATCAAGCATATCGCACACTCGCTGTTGCAGAGGCTGGTAGTGGCCTGCATCAAGGAAGTTGCGCCTTGCCTGCATCATCTCAGCGCTGTCACCCGGCTGCTTAGAACGCTTGTGCTGCACCGGCAGCAGATTGATATACCCCTCTTTTGCCAGATCGAACTGATGCTGGTTCTCGCAGCGCAAAACGCGTTGCTGGGCGAGTAAAGGCTGCTGGCAAAGGGGACACAGGTAGGACATAACAACTCTCCGCTATCAAGGACGGCGGCAGTGTACTTGAAAGTGTGCCGCAGCGGCAGCACTTCTTGCCGCAAACAAAAAAGCTCTGCCATTGCTGACAGAGCTTTAGTATTCAGATTTCAGGCTGCACGACGCAATAGGGCGTTGGTAACAGTCTCAAATCGAAATCAGATTGCGGTAACGTTCACAGCAGCAGGGCCTTTCTGGCCGTCCTGAATTTCGAACTCAACGTTCTGGCCTTCAGCCAGAGTTTTGAAGCCGTTACCCTGGATTGCAGAGAAGTGTACGAACACATCTTTGCTGCCGTCAGCAGGAGTAATGAAACCAAAACCTTTAGACTCGTTGAACCACTTAACCTGACCTTTAATCTTTGCCATTTTGCAAATTCCTTAGAGTGTTTATTAGCCCGTAGGCCTAACGTACAGAAAAACCAGAGACATTACTGCATGAGGCATTAATTTAGGCTCGGCAAGGAAGCGGTATTCAACGACAACGTCTTTACTCGGAACTTCTTTACTGAAGATGCCACACATAAACAGAACTGTACCTCGTTTAACTCAAAAGCGTTTATCACATATCCGCTAATTAATGGCAAGTTATTTTTAGGCAAGCATTGAGATGTCGCACACAATTGAAACAGCAAACGAGGTAAATGTCACTTTTATGCCAGCGTAAGAGTAAATGCTGCACATATTTTCATCCTCGGTAAACCCAAGGCCTGCATGGGCTTCAGCCACATAAAATGCTGACAAATAGCGGGCATAATACGATAATAAACTGCAAACATTACGTAATTATGGCAAAGTATTGTCAAATAAAATCTATGGGCCTCAATGACTTTTTCATCACCACAGCCTTTATGCCAGCGAACAATGTACCACTTGTTTCATCCCATAATTACACTGCACCAAAAACAGGAGATTCGCCATACCCCTGCCCCATTTAAAGGCATTACAACAAATTTTTAAATTAACCTTATTTTTTCAATTTAATTACTCTATTAGACGCGGCTCTCATTATTAGCTATTACATATAGAAAAATACATTAGGATTAATCTTGAAACATATTGTTGAGCGATAATCTGGCACCTATTCGCCACGCCTGAAAGCGCTCGGTCGTCACCCCAACACGCGTTATTGCCTGCTGTAAAACCTGCGGTGGTTCATCCAGTGATTCGTCAGCCAGTTCAAATACCCCCCAGTGTATTGCTACAGTCTGAGGCTGCCCCATTGCCTGATGAAGTGAAACGGCCTGATCGGGGTCCATGTGCTGCCCACGCATGAACCATTTTGGTGCATAAGCACCGATGGGCAATGCTGCCAGGTTAAATGGCCCCAACCTGCTGGGGATCTCGAGCAGATTATCGGAGTATCCACTGTCACCACAGAACCAGAAGTTGAGTCGCGAATGCGTCACCACCCAGCCACACCACAAAGAGCGGTTGCGATCGCGCAGCGAGCGCATACTCCAGTGGCGAGCGGGGACGGCATGGATGGTGAGCGCTCCCACGCGGGTGCTTTGCCACCAGTCAAGCTCCTCAACGTGAGCCGCTCCAAGGCGAATAAACCACTTCGCCAGCCCCAGTGGCACCACAAATCGAACCTGGGGGAAGCGACGAAGCATTTTTTTGATAGTCGGTCGATCAAGATGGTCGTAATGGTTATGGGAAATCAGCACGCTATCCAGCGACGGTAAATCGTCAATCGTCAGCGCTGGGGGCGTTTTGCGCTGCGGTCCTGCAAAAGGCAGAGGCGAAGCGCGCGAAGACAGTGCCGGATCGATCAGCGTATAGCGACCATCCAGGCGCAGCAACAAACAGGCATGCCCCAGCCACCACACGGCATCCTCGCTGCCGCTGAGATCCGCTGACTGCCACCACTGGCGGATAAACTGTTCATATCCCGCAGCAGGCGGCTTAGGCAAACCCTGCGCCCTGCGCTCGCGACGCCAGCGCTGCAAATCCCCCGGCTGTTGCAGTTCGGGCTCCGGATTACAAAAACCATCAGGGGTATGGTGAGAAAGAGCAGGATCGTACCAGGGATTTTTCCAGGCCATTGCGTTCACCTTATTTTTACAGAATTAGCGCTCAGGGATCATACGTATAAAGTCTTTTTCGGCATCTTCTTCCGATATCTGCTCCGGTTGAGTTTTGTCTGAGGCATTTTCGCTCAGTTTTCGCAGCAGCACATTCTGGCGTTTCTGCTCTTCAAGCAACGCCTCCAGCAGGTGAATCTGCTGATTGGCTCGCACGCTGGCGCGATTCACAAAAAACCACACCATCAGACCGATGATAATCAGAGCCATGATCAGCGCGGTCGATGTCAGGCCCTGCATGTCATTTACCATTTCGTTCATACCAACCTCAAAACTGAATTTACGCCGCCGATTATCCGGCGACACTGCGGGTGTAGATTCTACCCGCTGCCGCGCCAATTGATAGCTACCTCACAAAATTTACGCAGTCGCTGCACAGAATAAGACGAGATGTTTCAGTATCCTCTTATCGCTTTGCGAGGCATGTCGCGGCATGCTGAACTCGCAGCGCCCTGATATCCAGGCCAGGCTGCTGATAAACAAAAATAAAGGGGATAGCATGAAAGTATTAATGCGGCTCATTGCTTTACTGGTGATTATCTGGCTGGCCATGCTGGTTACTGGCTATGGTGTCTTGACCGGCAGCAATAAGAACGTGGCGGGAATGGGCCTGCAGTGCCAATATCTGACGGCGCGTGGCGTGGTGATTGCGCAGTATCTGCATACCGACAGCGGTATTATCGGCGTGACCGATTGCCCTCTTCTCAGAAAAAGTATCGAAGTGGTTGACAACTAAAATCAGTCGTGCCGTCGGCCCACGAATTAAAATAAAACACGCAGCCTAGAATGGATAGTCGTGATAGCCCAGTTGGGCGGAGATCGTCCTGGCCGCACGATGCAGCATAGAGACATAGTGCTGCCTGTTCTCTTCTGCAAAACGGATCGTCGGGAAGGAGATGCTCAGCCCGGCGATAACCACGCCAAAGCGGTCAAAGACCGGCACTGCAATGCAGCGAATCCCTTCTTCCTGCTCTTCATTATCTTCGCCAAAGCCCTGCGATCTGACGCGATCGAGCGCGGATAGCAACTCATCGACTCCGTTCAGCGTTTTTGCCGTACTGAGAACGAACTCCACATCGGCGAGGATCTCGCGCACCTCATCATAATTTCGCCACGCCAGCAACACTTTGCCAATCGCCGTGCTGTAGAGCGGATTGCGTCGGCCAATACGCGAATACATCCGCAGATTGTAGAGCGAGTCAATTTTATGGATATAGACAATACTGTCCTCTTCCAGTGCGCCCAGATGAATAGTTTCCCGGGTCAGACGGGAAATCTCACGCATCTGAATATCGGCACTGCGGATCAGGTCCACGTTTTGCAGCGCTTTTGCTCCCAGCTCAAACAGTTTCAGCGTCAGGGCATATTTTTCCGACTCACCTTCCTGCGACACATAGCCCAGCGTTTTCATGGTCTGTAAAAAACGATAAACGGTGCTTTTCGACATCATCAACCGCTGGGACAGTTCGGTAATACCGTTTTCCCGCTCTTCTCCCAGCGCCTGTAAAATACCAAACACTTTCATCACCGAAGAGACGGCATCCGGTTGCTTATCTGATTCGGTACTGGCCATTGCACTTTACCTTTGTGTTTTATAAAAAATGGAACGCTATTTCCAGTATACGATCCCCCCCGATACGCTGCAACGACAGCGGTCGGTAAGCCGACACATCTGGTGATAGTTTTCAGTCGTTTACCTCTGGCAAAAATCGTAAAAAGCATTAGCATGGTAATATTCACCTCTTACATTACCATCCCGCTATGTCTGCAATTTCTGTCAACGACGGGCTGCCCGCTCCGCAGCGCTACGGCGCAATTTTAGCTATCGCACTGGGCATAACCGTCGCCGTGCTTGATGGCGCGATTGCTAACGTCGCGCTGCCAACCATCGCTCGCGAGCTTAATGCCAGCCCGGCAGAGTCAATCTGGATTGTAAACGCCTACCAGCTGGCAATCATTATCTCTCTGCTTTCTCTGTCTTTTATCGGCGATATGATCGGCTATCGCCGTGTCTATCAGTGTGGTCTGGTGCTGTTTACCTGTACGTCGCTTTTTTGCGCGCTGTCCGATTCGCTGACCATGCTGACCACTGCACGCGTGCTTCAGGGTTTCGGCGGTGCGGCGCTAATGAGCGTTAATACGGCGCTGATCCGCATTATTTATCCGCAGCGCCACCTGGGCCGCGGTATGGGTATCAACTCGCTCATTGTGGCAGTTTCCAGTGCGGCCGGGCCTACGATAGCCGCCGCGATTCTTTCCGTCGCCTCATGGCAGTGGCTGTTTCTGATTAACATTCCGGTAGGTATCGCCGCGTTATGTCTGGCCCTGCGTTTCCTGCCAGATAATCCGCAGAAATCCCAGGGCCAGCGTTTTGATATCCCCAGCGCGGTGATGAACGCCCTCACCTTTGGTCTGCTGATCTCACTGCTGAGCGGCTTTGCACAGGGGCAAAACGGCACGCTGCTGCTGGTTGAACTGGTGCTGTTGTTGATTATCGGAACGCTGTTTATTCGCCGCCAGCTGCGCCTGCCGTTCCCACTGTTGCCGGTCGATCTTCTGCGCATCCCTATTTTTGCCCTGTCGCTCGGGACCTCAATCTGCTCGTTCTGCGCACAGATGCTGGCGATGGTATCGCTCCCGTTCTATCTGCAAAGCGTGTTGGGCCGCAGCGAAGTGTCAACAGGACTGCTGCTGACGCCCTGGCCGCTGGCTACCATGGTGATGGCACCGATTGCCGGACGGCTGATTGAACGGATGCATGCTGGTCTGCTCGGTGCGATTGGCCTGGCGATGTTTGCCAGCGGTCTGTTTGCGCTGGCGCTGCTTACCACCACGCCAACGGATGCCGACGTGGTGTGGCGGATGATGCTGTGCGGAGCGGGCTTTGGGCTGTTCCAGTCGCCGAACAATCACACCATTATCTCTTCCGCACCGCGCAACCGCAGCGGCGGAGCCAGTGGGATGCTCGGCACCGCTCGCCTGCTTGGGCAAACCAGCGGAGCGGCGCTGGTCGCACTGATGTTTAATCTGTTCGCCAACCAGGGAACACATTTTTCCCTGCTGCTGGCGGGAAGTTTTGCCACTGTTGCCACGGTGGTCAGCGCGCTGCGTATTCGTCAACCACGTAATCTTCACGAATAAATTCTGCGCGGAGGGGATGTCCTTCAGGCGGTAATGCCCCGGAGAGTAATGTCGAGAGGATAAAAAAAGCCACTGTCGTGCAGACCGTGGCTTTTTACGTTAACGTAGCGGCACCCTTCGTTTTTCAGGGTGCTGCGGGAGAATTACTTCAGATATTCACCGGTGCGCAGCGCTTCAATACGCTTATCCAACGGCGGATGCGACATAAACAGCTCGCTCATCGACTTGGATTTACCGTTGATGCAGAAGGCCATCATGCTGCTGGCTTCCTGCGGCTCATAGCTGGTTTTCAGACGCTGTAGCGCGGCAATCATCTTCTCGCGACCGGCCAGACGCGCCGCGCCGGCATCCGCATGGAACTCACGATGACGGGAGAACCACATGGTGATAATGCTGGCCGCAATACCGAACACCAGTTCCAGCACCATCGACACGGCAAAATAAACCAGCGGGTTACCGTTACTGCTTTCTTCATTGTCGCGATTCCCGGAGAGGAATCCGGCGGCCAGCTGGGCCAGAATGCGCGAAATAAAGATCACAAAGGTGTTCACAATACCCTGAATCAGGGTCATGGTCACCATGTCACCGTTGGCAATATGGCTAACTTCGTGAGCCAGAACCGCTTCGGCCTCATCGCGGCTCATGTTCTGCAACAGCCCGGTAGAAACCGCAACCAGCGAGGCATCGCGGCGCGCACCGGTAGCGAAGGCGTTGATGTCCGGCGCGTGATAAACCGCAACCTGCGGCATAGCAATACCCACCTGCTGTGCCTGACGGGCAATCGTGTCGATCAGCCAGCGTTCAGTCTCATTACGAGGCTGTTCAATCACTTCACCGCCTACGGAACGCAACGCAATCCATTTCGACATCAGCAATGAAACGAACGCACCGCCGAAGCCAAACAGACCCGCCATGATCATCAGGCCCATTACACTGCTTGACTGGATCCCTGTCAGGCTGAGGATCAGCCCGAAAACCACCATAACGCCCAGGTTGGTCAACAGGAAAAGAGCAATACGCATCATATGATTTAATCTTCCTCGGTTATTTACTCACTGTACGCAGGGGTACAAAGGTGTATTAATATCGTAAGGTCAACGCAGCACATTTCAAGTCCTGTGATTCGTTAAGTGTTTAAAAAAACATAACTTTACATTTTCGGCGGGTTTTAAATGCAGTTTCTGACGCAGCATATACACGGATAAAAAAAGGCACAGCATTTGCTGTGCCTGTTGGTCTTAGTTGACCGCTGCCGGTGTGACCGCGGGCTGCTGTTTTTCCAGCTGAGCCAGGTCATTGGCAATCTTGACCGTTTCATCAAGATACGGATCGGGTTCTTTATAGTCCTTAGGCAGATCGTCCAGCTTGGCCAGCGGCTTCTTACCTTCCGCTTTCAACCGGGCGTTAATCCGCTCCAGGCGCAGCGCATCTTCTTCGCGATTCTCTTTTTCACGCTCGGCCAGGTTCAGCGAAATAATATTACGCTTATCCTTATTGGCGTTGAAACGCGCGATATCCTTGATGATGTATTGGAACTCAGCATCTTTCGCAATGCGGTCCTGGTGATCTTTCAGCAGCTGCGATTCCAGCGGCTTCAAATCGCCAATCTTGGCGTAGGTTGCGGCATTCACGCTATCCCACGGCAGCGCGTTGTCCTCAAACTTCTCACCGGTTTCAATGGCTTCTACGCCGGTTGGCATCAGCAGGTCAGGCGTCACACCTTTACGCTGCGTGCTGCCGCCGTTGATGCGGTAGAACTTCTGGATGGTGTACTGTACGGAGCCCAGCGCAGGCCATTCAGGGCGCAGCATCTGATCGTAAATGCGGTTCAACGAACGATACTGCTGCACGGTACCTTTACCGAAGGTCGGCTCACCAACAATCAGCGCACGGCCATAGTCCTGCATCGCCGCAGCAAAAATTTCTGAAGCTGACGCACTGAAGCGGTCAACCAGCACCACCAGCGGCCCTTTGTAGTAGGTAATACCGTCGTTATCACTGTCTTCACGCACCTTGCCATTATTGTCACGTACCTGAACGACCGGGCCGCCTGGAATGAACAGGCCGGAGAGCGAAACTGCTTCGGTCAGGGCACCACCGCCGTTAGTACGCAGGTCAATAACAATGCTGTCAACGTTCTGCTTCTGCAGTTTTTGCAGTTGTACTTTCACGTCGTCGGTCAGGCCAACGTAGAAGCCTGGAATATCCAGCACGCCGACTTTCTCTTTGCCGACGTTGTGCACGGACATTTTCACCGCGCGGTCTTCAAGGCGGATTTTCTCACGCGTCAGTGTAATAATTCGGGTTTTTGTCCCCTTACCCGCTGGCAGCACTTCCAGGCGAACTTTACTGCCCTTCGGCCCTTTAATCTGCGCAACGACGTCGTCCAGACGCCAGCCGATAACGTCCACGATAGGTTTACCCGGCTGACCGACGCCAACGATGCGGTCGCCAACGGTAATGGCTTTACTTTTCGCCGCCGGACCACCGGCAACCATGGAGTTGATTACAGTGTAATCATCATCCATTTGCAGCACAGCACCGATACCTTCCAGAGAAAGGCTCATCTCAGTGTTAAACTGTTCGGTATTGCGCGGGGAGAGGTAGTTCGTGTGCGGATCGATTTCGTGAGCAAAGGCGGTCATCGCCAGCTGGAAAACATCTTCGCTGTTGCTTTGTGTCAGACGACGCTCGGCAAACTGATAACGTTTGGTAAGAACCTCGCGGATCTCTTTCTCATCTTTGCCTGTCAGCTTCAGGCTCAGCTCATCGTATTTGACCTTGGCATCCCACAGCGCATTGAGTTCGTCGGTGGTTTTCGGCCAGGCGGCCTTGCTACGGTCAATATCGATAGTGTCGTTACCGGTGAAGTTCATCGGTTTATTCAGGACCGACAATGCATACTGATAACGTTCGAAGCGGCGTTTCTGAGTCAGATTATACAAATCGTAGAACACAGAAAGCTGGCCTGTTTTTAATTCTTCGCCCAGGGTTGTTTTTTTATCCGCGTACTGCGCAATGTCAGACGCTAACAACACGTTGTGGCTGTAGTCGAGCAGATTCAGATAGCGGTCGAAGATTTTTGCTGAAAAATCTTTGTCGAGATCGAACTGACGATAGTGGGAACGGGTAAAGCGCGAAGTCACACGTTCGCTTACGGTAGCGTGTTGGGCTTCCTGATGCAGCTGCGGGATCTGATCGACGCGGGTAATGTTATCTGCGGCGTAAAGATTACCTGCAAACAGCAGGCCCGCAATGATGGTGCTTTTAAAAAGAGTGTTCATGCCCTGATTAGCCTCCGTATCAGAACTGCAAGTGTTCTGCGCGTACTATCATTGCCAGGCCGGAAGCCAGCTGTACCCGAACGCCATCTTTGGTGATTTCAAGAATGGTCGCATCCATGGCATTTTTGCCCGCAGTAACTTTAATGCTCTGGCCAACTTGCAATGCTGAGGTGTCGGTAACGGGTTTGCTACGCGACGGCTGACGCTCTTCACGTGCAGCGGCGGCTGCCACCGGAGCAGGAGTGCGGTCGGCCTGCGGGCGGGCAGGTTTGCTGCGCGGCTTGCGCGGCTGCTCACCTTCGGCTGCAGATTTGCGGGCAGGCTTGCGAGGACGACGCGGAGCGGTTTCTTCACCGGCTTCACGTTTTTTCGCCTGCTGCTGCTCGCGCTGTGCCTGAACGCGCGCTTTCGCTTCTTCAAGCTGTTTATGGGCATGTTCAACATGCTGCTCATCGAGCTGTCCACAGGCATTACCGTCCAGATCCACACGGTCGGCACCGGCTTTAATGCCGTACAGGTAACGCCAGCTGGAGGTATAAAGACGCAGTGCAGAACGAAGCTGAGTTTTGCTTAAACCCATTTCACCCTGAACGCGGTCAACTAAATCCTGAAAGATCCCAATCTTTAATGGGCGCGCTTCGCCTTCAGCGCTAAAGCACTGAGGGAAACGCTCTGCCAGAAAGGCAATTACTTCTTTAGTACTGTTCAACTTAGGTTGATTTTCCATGAAATTTCCTGATTACAACGGGTTTGCCAATCAGCGCAGGCATGAACAGGCGTCATTATAATGACCCCATCAACAATTGCTACGTGATCCAGCGCTTTAGGTGCGTTTCATGCGAATAAATTTTTCCACATCGGTGCCGGCCAGCACCTCGCATAGCCCGTCAGTTAAGGCTTTCAGCCCAATTTCATCCTCAATATCGAAACGGTTATACTCCACGCTGTCAATATCTAACACGCCAATAACGCTACCGTTAACCACCAGGGGTAGCACGATTTCAGCGTTGCTGGCGGCATCACAGGCGATATGACCGGGGAATAAGTGCACATCGTCAACGCGCTGTACGGCATTTTCCGCCACCGCCGTTCCGCACACGCCACGCCCCACGGGAATACGCACACAGGCGATTTTTCCCTGGAAAGGACCCAGCACGAGGGTATTTTCTTCCGTTAACAGATAGAAACCGGCCCAGTTAACCCCATCAAGACGTTCAAACAGGAGCGCGCTACAGTTACCCATGGCGGCCAGGAAGCTGGTTTCACCCGTCAATAAGGCGCGCATATCCCGATTAAGGTCGGCATAGAATTCTGTTTTTGTCATTGTTTAACCATTATTAAATCTGTCGCGAAGCCCACAGACGCTTCGTTGAGTAAATTTGTGATAAATGCCAGCGAGACAGGATGATTCATGTCGTTAGTTAATATAACCTTAGAGATGTATGAAACGATCTGCACGATTCAAACGAGTCAAGTGACTTGCCTAAACCCGCCCTGCATCTGCGCTGTTTGGGCCTAAGCACGACCAGGAATATGAAAATACACGCCATCAGTCATGCTCTGCCACAGGCACGTTATCAGCGATGTCCGCAATGCGATACCCTTTTTTCCTTACCAGATGTGAAATCCAGACAGTCCGCGCACTGCCCGTGCTGTAACGCTCGTATTCTGAATGGACGCGACTGGTCAATGACCCGTTTGACGGCGATGGCGGTCACAATGATGCTGCTGATGCCCTTCGCCTTTAGCGTACCGCTGATGACCGTCCACCTGCTCGGTACCAATATTCGCGCCAGCCTGCTGGGCGGCATCATGCAGATGGCGCAGCAGGGCGACGTCATTACCGCTTCAATGGTGGCCTTCTGCACGATTGGCGCCCCGGTCACGCTGGTGGCTTCGATCAGCTACCTCTACTTTGGCGAAAAGCTGGGAATGAATCTGCGCCCGGTGCTGCTGATGCTCGACAGGCTGAAAGAGTGGGTGATGCTGGATATCTACCTGGTCGGTGTTGCCGTAGCGTCTATCAAAGTACAGGATTATGCGTCGATCGATCCTGGCAGCGGGCTGGTGGCGTTTATTTCGCTGACCCTGCTCAGCCTGCTGACGCTGATCCACCTTAACGTAGAACAGCTGTGGCACCGTTTTTATCCGCAGCCGGCACAGCATGCACCACCGGCGTCACTGCGCGTCTGCCTGAGCTGCCATCATACCGGGGTAGCCGACGACCGTGGGCGATGCCCACGCTGTCATACGCCGCTCCCCTTTCGCCGCCACTTCAGCCTGCAAAAATCCTGGTCGGCCCTGATTGCATCGATTGTTTTGCTGATCCCGGCCAACATGCTGCCGATTTCGATTATTTATCTTAACGGCGCGCGCCAGGAGGACACCATACTCTCCGGCATTATGTCCCTCGCATCCGGAAATATTCCGGTGGCAGCGGTGGTGTTTATTGCCAGTATTCTCGTGCCGTTTACGAAAGTGATCGTGTTGTTCAGCCTGCTACTCAGCATCCATTTCAACTGCGAACAGGGGCTAAAAACCCGTATCCGCCTGCTGCGCGTGGTGAAGTGGGTTGGCCGCTGGTCGATGCTGGATTTATTCGTTATTTCACTGACCATGTCGCTGGTTAATCGTGACCAGCTTCTGGCTTTTACTATGGGACCGGCAGCCTTCTACTTTGGCTCTGCGGTTATACTGACTATTCTTGCCGTTGAATGGCTTGATAGCCGTTTACTTTGGGATGCTCATGCAACAGGAAACGCCGACTACACCGACTAGCGCACGCGTCGTCAACCGGAGAAAAATTTCGCCTTTCTGGCTGCTGCCGATTATAGCTCTGCTGATTGCCGGCTGGCTGATCTGGACCAACTACCAGGAGCGCGGCACGACGGTGACTATCGATTTTGCCACCGCTGACGGTATTGTTCCCGGCCGCACCCCTGTTCGCTACCAGGGTGTTGAAGTCGGCCTGGTGCAGGGGATCAGCATGACTGACGATCTGCGCACCATTAAAATCAAAGCCAGCATTAAAAGCGATATGCGGGATGCGCTACGCGAAGATACCCAGTTCTGGCTGGTCACACCGAAAGCCTCACTGGCGGGGGTGTCCGGGCTGGATGCGCTGGTAGGCGGTAACTATATCGGCATGATGCCGGGGAAAGGCGAACCGCGGGAAAACTTCGTGGCGCTGGATACCCAACCGAAATATCGCGTTAACACCGGCGAAATGTTGATTCATCTTCACGCGCCAGACCTGGGATCGCTGAATAGCGGGTCGCTGGTCTATTTCCGTAAAATCCCGGTGGGCCGGGTTTACGATTACAGCATTAATTCCGGCAATCACAACGTCACCATTGATGTGCTGATTGAGCGCCGCTTTACCAATCTGGTGAAAAAAGACAGCCGGTTCTGGAATGTCTCCGGCATGAAGGCCGATGTCGGGCTGAGCGGCGCGAAAGTTGAACTGGAAAGCGTCGCGGCGCTGGTCAATGGTGCTGTCGCATTCGATTCACCGGAGTCATCAGAAAATGCGAAGAGCGAAGATAGCTATACGCTCTATCCCGATCTGGCGCACAGCCAGCGCGGCGTAGCAATTACCCTCGATCTGCCGGATGGTAAAAATCTGAAGGAAGGCAGCACCCCACTGATCTACCAGGGCCTGGAAGTCGGAACGTTAACCAAACTCACCCTGCTTGACGGCGGTAAAGTGTCCGGCGAACTGACGCTGGACCCATCCGTGACCGGGCTGATGCGCAGCGGAACCCGCATTGAAATGCACAGCCCGAAAATCAGTCTGAACGACAGTTCGTTAAGCAGTTTGCTGACCGGTAACACACTGGAGCTGGTGCCTGGCGAGGGCGAACCACAAAGCCATTTCGTGGTGCTGCCGGACAACGAATCATTGTTACAGCAGGCCAATACGCTGGTCCTGAAACTTACCGCACCGGAAAGCTACGGCATTGAGGCCGGGCAGCCACTGATGCTACACGGCATGCGTATCGGCCAGGTGCTGAGCCGTACCCTGACGGAAAAAGGCGTGAACTTCAGCCTCGCGGTGATGCCGGAATACCGACAGCTGGTCCACGGCGACAGCAAATTTATTATCAACAGCCGCCTGGACGTGAAGCTGGGTATTGACGGGATGGAAGTGCTGGGTGCCAGCGCGCGCGAATGGGTTGACGGCGGAATTCGGCTCGATCCCGGCGGTAAAGGCGAGGTGAAAGAAGTTTATCCGCTTTACGCCAACAGCGAAAAAGCGCAGGAGGGGATCACCGGCGATCAACTGCCGACCACGCTAACGCTGGTGGCCAACAGCCTGCCGGATATTCAAACAGGTTCCGTGGTGCTCTACCGTAAGTTCCAGGTGGGTGAAATTATTAATGTGACCCCGCGTGCCGATGCCTTTGACGTTAGTGTGCACATAAAACCGGAGTACCGCCGCCTGCTGTCGCAAAACAGCGTGTTCTGGGCCGAAGGCGGCGCACGAGTGCAGCTGAACGGCAGCGGCCTGACCGTGCAGGCTTCTCCTCTGAACCGGGCGCTGAAAGGTGCCATCAGCTTCGATAATCTCAGCGGAGCCGGCGCGGACCTGACGCGCGGAGACAAACGTATTCTGTACGATTCAGAAACCGTTGCACGTGCGGTAGGCAGCCAGATCACTCTGCAAACTTACGATGCCAGCAAGCTGGCAGCAGGCATGCCGATCCGCTATCTGGGTATTACCATTGGCCAGCTGGAGTCCCTGGCGCTGGGTGCGGATAACAACCAGGTGATTGCCAAAGCGGTGCTCTATCCCGAATACGTGGAAAACTTTGCCCGCCTCGGCAGTCGCTTCTCGGTCGTCTCACCGCAGATCTCTGCTGCCGGCGTCAACCATCTGGAGACGCTGTTGCAGCCCTATATCAACGTCGATCCCGGCAAAGGCCGTGCGCAGCGCACCTTCGAACTGCAGGAGTCAACCATCACCGATGCGCGCTATCTTGATGGCCTGAATGTGGTGGTAGATGCGCCGGAAGGTGGCTCGCTCTCGGTCGGAACACCTGTGCTGTTCCGCGGTATTGAAGTGGGTACCGTCACTGGTACAGCGCTGGGCAGCATGGCCGATCGCGTACAGATCACCCTACGTATCAGCAAGAAATACCAGCATCTGGTGCGCAGTAACTCGGTGTTCTGGCTGGCATCCGGCTACAACCTGAAATTCGGGCTGATTGGTGGCGTGGTGAAAACCGGCACCTTCCAGCAGTTTATACAGGGTGGAATTGCCTTTGCCACGCCGCCAACGGTTCCCCTCGCGCCTCGCGCAACCTCCGGCAAGCATTTCCTGCTGGAAGAGGAAGAGCCGAAGGACTGGCGGAAATGGGGCACCGCAATGCCGCAATAAACTCACTCTCGGGCAGCGCAAGCTGCCCGTTTTTTTGGAACGCTTACCCTAAATTTCTGGCATTTATAAGAAAAGTCTGTGTTAAACTGCGTCCACTTTTATCTAGTGGACCCAGCCCGTGCCTGACTCTTCCCGCGCCTATTTTCCACCTGCCTTTCTCAGCCTGATGCAGCAGATGCTGCCTGATACGGCCGAATTCGACCAGTTTATTGCCATAAGCCAGCAGCCACTGCGCCGCAGCCTGCGTGTTAACACCCTGAAAATCAGCGTTGAGGATTTTCTCCAACGGGTGGCGCCGATGGCGTGGTCGCTGACGCCGATCCCCTGGTGCCCTGAGGGCTTCTGGATCAGTCGTGACGACGGCGATGCGCTACCGCTGGGCAGTACGGCGGAACATCTGGCCGGGCTGTTTTATATTCAGGAAGCCAGTTCAATGCTGCCGGTAGCGGTACTGTTCGAAGGTTGCCCGTCCCCCCAGCGGGTGATGGACGTAGCCGCTGCACCGGGTTCCAAAACCACCCAGATTGCTGCCCGCATGCATAACGGCGGTGCGATTCTGGCCAATGAATATTCGGCCAGCCGGGTGAAAGTGCTGCACGCTAACCTCAGCCGCTGCGGAGTCAGCAATACGGCCATGACCCATTTTGACGGCCGCGTCTTTGGCGCGGCACTGCCGGAATCGTTTGACGCTATCCTGCTGGATGCCCCCTGTTCGGGCGAAGGCGTGATCCGCAAAGATGCCGACGCGCTGCGCAACTGGTCGGAAGCCAGCAACGCGGAGATCGCCGCCACTCAGCGTGAACTGATTGACAGCGCCTTCCATGCGCTGCGCCCCGGCGGCACGCTGGTTTATTCCACCTGTACCCTGAATCGGGATGAGAATCAGCAGGTTCTTGCCTGGCTGCTGGCGCGATACCCGAGTGCGGTAGAGGTTGAGCCGCTCAACCAGCTGTTTGCCGGGGCGGAAAAAGCCACTACCGCCGAAGGCTACCTGCACGTATTCCCGCAGATTTTTGACAGCGAAGGGTTCTTTGTCGCCAGACTGCGTAAAACGGCCAGCATCCCCGCCCTCCCGCAGCCAGGATACAAACTCGGCAAGCTACCATTCAGCCCGATGAGCCAAGCCCAGCAGCAGGAAGTGGCCGCTGCAGCGGCGAAGTACGGGCTGCGCTGGGATGACCAACATACACTGTGGCAGCGTGACAAAGAGATCTGGCTATTCCCGGCGGCAATTGAGCCGCTGCTGTCACGGGTTCGCTTCTCACGTATTGGCCTGAAACTGGCGGAAACCTTCCCGAAAGGCTATCGCTGGCAGCACGAAGCGGCACTGGCGCTGGCCGATCCCCTTGCCGCCAATGCGGTTGAACTGAGCAGCATCGAAGCTGAAGAATGGTATCGTGGACGCGATATTTATCCGGAACGCGACCTGCCGCTCGGAGAGCTGATTATCTGCCACCAGCAGCAGCCGATCGGTATCGCCAAAACCGTAGGATCGCGCATCAAAAATAACTACCCGCGCGATCTGGTGCGCGACGGCAAACTGTTTAACGCCTGAAGTTATTGGCCCGGTAGCGGGCCATTTAGCGCACAAATTCATTAGTTTCGGAAAGTATTGAACTCCGGTTTAGCCGATATGGTCTACAGTGCTTCACTGACCTCTCGCTGCAGGGATTCAGCCTCCATGAAAAACCGTTATCAGTTTTATTTTACACTTGCCTTAATCACCATTGGCTGCCTGCTAATTATTGAAGTGCTGGCCCGCCTGGTGCATCTGATCGTTGTTGGCTAGCTGTTCAGGCTACTTCATCGCCCGCGGATTTTTACGCAGTGAACCTGTCCAGCTAAAGTCTTTCACTTCGCTCTCTTTCGCCGCCGACGGTTTTCGCGGTTTTTTGACTTTGACCACCTGGGTACTTTCACGCACGACCCTCTCCTTCATCACCAGCCGCTTTGCCTCTTTCAGGATCTCTTTTTCTTCTTTTTTACTGGCGACATGACCGAGTTTCGTGGTCAGGGTTTTCACCCGTAGCTCAACCAGAACTTTCTCTTCTGTCGTGAACTGGTCGATCGAAATCTCTTTATCGTTTTTCATCGTTCGAGCTCCTTGCCGGCAGCACCGCTGACGGATCTCCGCTGCGGTGGGGCAGCTTTTATCGTAAAGTGCGCAGGCACAGCACACAAGCATCGATCGCAGAAAACATCATTCTGGCCTTGCCTTGCTGATTGCGTGCCTGTGTTTATCCGCTGTGTTACCCTCGTGCTGCACGCGCAGCCGCGAGGATCGTTCCCGGCAGCAACAATGTTCGTGAACCGTAGAAAAAGGAGTTCATATGACTGACGTGGAGCAGGCAAGCTCTGTTTCGATATTCCGTATTCGTGGCGATATTGTCGCCAGTACCCGTGACGAGCATGGGCAGATTACGGTGATCGAGAATAAAATTTACCGCATCCTCACTTTCGACCGCATGTGCGAACAGAGCAAAATGCAGAAGAGTGAACCTGCACTGCCGGTGCACAATTATATCCGTGCCATGCTGATGGCCGTGGCGTTGAAATCGCCGAAAAAAGCGCTGATCCTCGGGCTGGGCGGCGGCTGCCTGCCAAGAGCAATCAGTACACGCGATGCGGATTGCGCGATGGATATCGTTGAACTGCGCCCGGCGGTAATCGACGTTGCGCGGCAGCACTTTTCTCTGCCGGAAGGCGAACATATTCACTATCACGCCGCCGATGCCGATAAGTTTATCGCCTCGGCAGCAGGCAACCTCTATGACCTGATTTTCTCCGACCTGTACGCCGCCGATACCATGTCGCCGCTACAGGAGATGGAAACCTTCCTCCAGCACGCTAAGCGCAGCCTAAAAGCGGATGGCTGGCTGGTGCTGAACTATCCACAGCGCCCTGCTGCCAACGGCTCGCTGCTCCAGATACTACAAAGGCAGTTTTCCACCCTGCTGCGCTGCGTGGTGCCCAGCGGCAACGTAGTGATTTATGCCAGTAACATCTCGTTTGATCTGCCGTTACGTGAACTGCAACGCAGCGCAAATCGCGCGGGAAACGAGTTCGGCACTGATTTCTCCAGCCTCACCCCTAAGCTTGCGGTTTTAAGCGGCAGGCAGCCGTAGCGGGATCTCAGCCGTTTTTTTAGCTGTTAAGTTGCCGGTTTACCGATGCTGTGCCAGATTTACTCCGTTATTCAGGACGTTAAACAAAGAGAACAAAGTATGATGATTAAAGGCATTGGTAAGGGATTCTTTATTTTGATCCTGGCAGTAACAACGCTGGGTTTCTTCCACATCCTTGGACCCTATTTTTCCGCAATCCTCTGGGCGGCGATTCTGGCGGTTATTTTCCACCCGTTAAAAATGCGCATCAGAAAACAGCTTAACGATAAAAATGGCATTTCGGCGCTGATAACGCTGCTGATAATCTGCATTATTGTCTTTATTCCGCTCGCCGTGGTGGCCTCTTCACTGGTGGTTGAGTGCAACGCACTATATAACCGGCTGCAAAACAACCAGACCGAACTGGCTACGGTGGTCAGCGGCGTGGTCAATCATCTGCCGGAATGGGTGCGTCATTTCCTGGCGGAAAACGACCTGAATAATGCAGACCAGATACAGCAGCAGCTGTCCGGTGCGGCAATGAAAGCTGGACAGTTCTTCGCCGGTAGCATCATGCTGATCGGTAAGAGCACCTTCAGCTTTACCATCGGTTTTGGCGTCATGCTCTACCTGCTGTTCTTCCTCTTGAAGGATGGCGCCTATCTGGTCGGATTGATTTTTACCGCCGTGCCGTTGTCGGATCACGTGAAACATCATCTTTTTGTGAAATTTGCGGCGGTATCGCGCGCTACAGTGAAAGGCACGGTGGTGGTTGCCGTCGTTCAGGGAGCCCTGGGCGGCATCGCATTTTACTTCGCCGATATCCAGGGCAGTATTCTTTGGGGCTCGCTGATGGCATTCCTGTCGCTGATCCCGGCAGTCGGTTCCGCGATCATCTGGCTGCCAGTAGTGCTCTTCTTCCTGTTCTCCGGCGCTGTGGTAAAAGGCCTGGTGCTGGCCTTCTTCTTCGTGGTGGTTGTCGGGATAATTGATAACATTCTGCGTCCGCTGCTGGTGGGTAAAGACACCAAAATGCCGGACTACCTGATCCTGATCACCACACTCGGCGGCATGGAAATCTACGGCATTAACGGCTTTGTGATTGGCCCATTGATTGCCGCGCTGTTTATTGCCAGCTGGAACCTGTTCTCTGGTAAAGAACATCGGGACAATACTGAAGAGATCGACCCGGAATTTATCGAGGAAGGTCTGAGCCAGTCTGAAAAGAGTGAATAATGCTGGCATAGCCGGTGAGCGAAAACGCCCTGTTGATTATCGCTGGGAAAATCGATCGTTAAAAAACGCTGCTATTCAGCATTGAACAGGCCAATTGATAACAAGCCATGTTATGCGTTGCTGAATTAGCCGATTGGTTAAGCATTCTTTTTCGCATCGCCGGGCCAGATATATGGCCCGGCATTTTTTATGCCTGAGAACTCCCTTTCCGTTCATTCTCAATCAGTCTGATTAACGTACCGTCGGGATCGACCAGCGCGCCCATCTTCAGCCCCCACGGTTGCATTTTGGGCGGATGGATACGCGGGAAGTCAGTGCATTTTTCCGGGATACCCGCCGCCTGAAGCAGTCGATAAAACGCCTCAACATCATCCAGCCTCAGGCAGCAGCTGAACCCGCTGTTGTAGGGGTCTAACTCGGGGTGCGGGAAAAACTCCAGCACCACGCTACCGGAAACCATAATCATCCAGTGCTCATCCTGCCAGGTGGTGCTAAAACCCAGTGCGGCATAAAACTGCTGGGTGGCGCTGAAACTGCGGGAAGGAAGATTGGGGGTAGCATAATCGGTCATGATGGTGGCTCCTGGTGATTGGGGCCTGTCCGCCCCACATTATTATTACCGTTAACGGCTTGAGTTTCTGGCATTCAAATGAGCTACGCAGCATCGCCAGAACGCTGGTATTTTCGATTGCAGAAATACTGCACCGCGCCACCTACAAGCACCAGGACTAACGCAAGGGGTACTTTACTTTCATCTTCTGCACCCAGGCCCCCCACTCCAAGGAAAAAGACAGCGGCAAACAGAGATTTCGCGATCTTCCCTGCATATGGAGCCTGTTTGATGCATATACTGCGCACGGACCATGCGCCCATTATTAATCCTAACAGCGCCAAAGCGGTTACCATCTACAGCCCCTTATCAAAATATCTTTCACTCTTTCTACTCGCTGGCAGAAAAAACTGTTAAAGCGAGGACAACAGTATCGCCACGCCTGCGTGCTCATACTCCTGTCCATCTGTGGCACAATATGTTCGCTTAGCGTTCCCACCTGCGTTGTCATGATTGCACATCATCCTACAGATTATCTCATTCGGGTACAGTAGGCAGGACACTCGGCGGAACGACATTATTTCAGGTAGGGGTGGGTGCGTATGAAGGA
Source organism: Erwinia sp. GW821-FHT03D09 (assembly GCF_059420805.1). Classification (NCBI taxonomy): domain Bacteria; kingdom Pseudomonadati; phylum Pseudomonadota; class Gammaproteobacteria; order Enterobacterales; family Erwiniaceae; genus Erwinia; species Erwinia sp. GW821-FHT03D09. The sequence goes on along the minus strand of NZ_JBWKUK010000004.1, from coordinate 87,670 downwards.
TGGTTTGATTTACACCAAAAGGCTGGAACGCCACGGGAGATCACGACTGGCACATGGCTTTTAACATTGAACATCTTCCAAAAAAAGACCGAAGACGATTCCTGTCTTCGGTCCAGGGAAATGGCTCTTCTCAGAGCCGTGCGCTAAAAGTTGGCATTAATGCAGGCTTGTTGCCTGACTCTTAAAAGATAGACGAAATGCAGGGGATTGCCAGATCACTTGTTGCAAATTAGTTACGAGTTGTTAGCATTGTGATCGAAGTGGCAGAAACGGCGAGTTTCCGCAGAATACGCAGACTGATGCGAAAATAAGGGATGCACCAGGACTGTCCCCGCGCATCCGTCAGATATCAGTTACAGAGCTTTTCGGCGCGGGCGATAATCGGTGCCAGGCTTTTTTTATGGCCCGGATTGGTCGGATCGTCAGCCAGCATCTTATCGATAGGAAAACCCTTAATCCGGCCGGCTTTCACACTCTCTTCCGCCGCCGCATTGAGCGGATACTGCACCAGCGTACCGTCGTTGATCGCTAACAGCACGTTGCCTTTTTCGCAGCTGAGCATCATCTCTTCACGCGTGAACGGCCAGTTGTCTTTACCTATATCGAAACGGCTGACGGTTTCAATACCGGCCAGCGCGCTGGTGCTGACGCTCAGTACAGCAAACATTAATGCCAGTTTTTTCATGACTTTTCATACCTTCAAACAGTGCTTAAACAGTGTACCAGCGCCGGCCGTTGATCATGATGGTTCCAGCGTGGCAAACAGGCTGACGGAGAGCAACGCCAGCGCCGCCAGCGCCACTTCCACCAGCGTGGCGATCACAAAATTATGCTGCGCACCCTCTCCGCTGCGCTGAAAGCGCGGCAGCAGCCAGTAACGGTTAAACAACGCGATGGCGACCATCGCAGCAACCAGCAGCGTTTTCAGCAGCAGCAGCTGGCTGTAAAGCCGGAAGCTGACCAGCGGCCATCCAAGCAGCAGCAGAGCGGCAATCACGCCGCTGATAATCGCCAGCGCAACGGCAAGATGCCCGTAGCGCGAATAGCGCATCATGGTTTTAATCGCCTCGTAGCGCCAGGTGGCATCGCGAGCTTCCCGCATCAACAGCGCCACAGGCCACAGGCCCCCCGCCCAGAATGCTGCCGCCAGCAAATGGACGATCTGATTGCCGCGTTGAAGCGTGCCCAGCCAGCCGTCGAGTATCGCCGCGTGGCCGACAAAAGCCAGGCCGACAAGCTGCAGCAGCGCAATGATTAATACCATTTGCTGACGAAGCCTGCCCTGTAGCAACAGTATCAGGCAGCCAGTCATTGCCAGCACACACTGCCACTGCCAGACCCGGCCAAATCCGGTTTGCAGCACGGCGGACCAGACGTCGGCATTGATCATATCCCGCCAGCCGTCGCCCATAAGCCCGGTTTGTACGCTCAGCAGCAGTAGCGTGGTGAATAGCGTCAGCCAGCAGGATGTCTGCATCAGCGGACGGAACCGTTCGCTGAGACGCGCGCGGTATCGTGCCGGGGCCAAAAGCGTGGTGAAAATCCCCACCCCTGCCAGCGACATCAGCGCGCCAAAATGCAGCCAGCGGCATAAAATATAAAAACCAGTTAGCGACATATTACTTCAGGGTGTTGTTATGCATCGTGCTCAATCATCCTTGCGAATAGCGGCGTCGGGCGACCAGAGTCCGAAAGAATACCCCGCCTGAATAGCAGTGTCGAGGTGATAACGACTATCGATTAGCCGGTAAACTTGCTAATCCGTGCCTTCTGCTTTATTTTTTGCGGCAAACAGTCTGGAGAACACCATGAACAACAATCTGGCCACGCTGCCGCAGGAAGAAAAAGACAAAATTAACGTGGATCTGGCCGCTGCCGGTGTGGCGTTTAAAGAACGCTATAATATGCCGGTCATTGCCGAAATGGTCGAACGCGAACAGCCGGAAACGCTGCGCGACTGGTTTCGCCAGCGGCTGGCGCACTATCGCCAGCTTTCACTTTCCCTTTCGCGCCTGCCGTACGAACCCAAGCAAAAATAATGACTTGTCATTTCACCGGGCATCGGTTGAGATAGCCAGCAGAACATCTCTGCACCCAATCTCAACCATGGGAGTCACTATGTCCGGCTGGAACGTTGCTGCAGCGCAGTCAGGGTCTCGCCCTGGCGATATCACCTGGAATATCCAACACCACCTTGAGTTTGTTCGCCTTGCCGCCTCCCGGCATGTGGATTTACTAATGTTTCCCGAACTCTCCCTCACCGGTTATGAACTGCCGCTGATGGCAGAACTGGCCCTGGCCCTCGACGATCCCCGGCTGCAGGTTTTTGCCGAGGCCGCCGTAGAATATCAGATGGGTATCAGCATCGGGCTGCCGCTGATCGGTGAAAATAACGTACGGCTGTCGGCGGCAACGTTTCTGCCCGACTGCACCCGTTTCGCCTACAGCAAACGCAATCTGTACGGAGAAGAAAAGCAGATTTTTACTCCGGGCGTGGCCGTGCCGATGTTTGGACATCAACGCCACAACGTGGTGCTGGCGATCTGCGCGGATATCAGCGTGGAGAAATTTGCCCAGGATGCCGCACGCCAGGGTGCCGATCTCTATGCGACCAGCGTGCTGGTGTCCGAACAGGGCTATCAGCAGGACTGTGAGTATCTGGCGCGCTGGTCACGGGACTACAGGATAGCGGTGATGATGGCCAATCACGCCTGGCCGACCGGCGGTTTTGAAAGCGCAGGAAAAAGTGCCTTCTGGGGTCCGGACGGCCACCGGGTCGTGCAGGGAGGGAGCGGAGAACAGCTGATTATTGCCCGCCGCAGTGGTAATCATTGGCAGGGGGAGGTTCATCCGTTACCCTGCACCTCGGTTCTGTAAACGGGAGAGAGTATGTTACGTGTAATTGACACGGAAACCTGCGGCCTGCAGGGTGGTATTGTCGAAGTGGCATCGGTGGACGTGGTCGATGGACAGATTATCAACCCGATGAGTGACCTGATCTCCCCGGATCGTCCTATCAGCCGACAGGCGATGGCCATCCATCGAATCACCGAAGAGATGGTGCTCGGTAAACCTACCATAGAACAGGCGGTGGGGCGTTATCAGGGTAGTGCTTATTATGTGGCGCATAACGCCAGCTTTGATCGTCGGATGCTGCCGGAAATACACGGCGAGTGGATTTGCACCATGACGCTTGCCCGCCGCCTGTGGCCCGGCCTCAAGTACGGAAATCAGGCGCTGCGCGATGCGCTGAATCTTGAGGTGATTACCCCATCCGGCCTGCACGCGCACCGGGCGCTGTACGACTGCTACATCACCGCTGCGCTGCTGGTCCATATCATGGATACCAGCGGCTGGGACGCAGCGGAGATGGTCCGCCGAATGCAGACTAAAGGTCTGGAAAGCGCGTTTCCGTTCGGTAAATATCGTGGACAAGCCATTGATTCCGTGGCGAAGAAAGATCCGGGATATCTGCACTGGATGTTGAAAAACATCCCGGATCTTAAGCCCAATCTGCGTATTGCCATGCAGCGGGCCTTAGGCATAGATGATTAGTGAGCAGAACTGCTGGTGAGCGTGCCGTTCGCCAGCCCAATCAGAAACGCGTACTCCAGCGCCACCTCTTCCCACACTTTATAACGGCCTGATTTACCACCGTGTCCGGCATCCATATCGGTATGCAGTACCAGCAGGTTCGCGTCCGTCTTCAGTTCCCGCAGTTTTGCCACCCATTTGGCCGGTTCCCAATACTGCACCTGCGAATCATGCAGGCCGGTCGTGACCAGCAGATGCGGGTAGTGCCGGGCTGTGACCTGGTCGTACGGGCTGTACTGCTTAATGTAGTGATAATACTGCTCGTCGTTGGGGTTACCCCACTCGTCATATTCCCCGGTGGTCAGTGGAATACTCTCGTCCAGCATGGTGGTGACCACATCAACGAAAGGTACCTGTGCCACCACGCCGTGGAAGCGTTCCGGTGCCATATTGATCACCGCTCCCATCAGCAAGCCCCCGGCGCTGCCGCCCATAGCGTAAAGCCTGGACGGATCGCCATAGCCTTTTTCCACCAGTGCATCGGTGATATCGATAAAGTCGTAGAACGTGTTCATCTTATTCAGCAGACGGCCATCATCGTACCACTGCTGACCCATTTCACCGCCGCCGCGAATGTGGGTTAAGGCGAAGACGAAGCCGCGGTCCAGCAGGCTGAGCCGGCTGGCGCTGAAATCGGGGTCCATGCTGCTGCCATACGAGCCGTAGCCGTAGACCAGCAGCGGGTTGCTGCCGGGGCGATAGCTGTCCTTGCGATACACCAGCGATACCGGTACGTCAACTCCGTCACGCACGGTAATCCAATGACGTTCACTGCGATAATGACCGGCATCAAACCCTTTTACTGCCGTCTGCTTCAGCACCTGCCGCTCGCCGCTGTCCATATCCACTTCATAGAGCGTATCCGGCGTGGTCATTGAGGAATAGCCATAGCGCAGTTTGCCAGTTTCCGGCTCCGGGTTATGGCCCAGCCAGGTGACGTAGGTCGGATCGTCAAAGGCAATCGCCCGATCTTCCCCACTCTGCCAGTTAATCTGGCGCAGGCGGGTGAGGCCGCGCTGGCGCTCTTCCACCACCAGCCAATCGCGGAACAGCGAGTAGCCTTCCAGCACGATATCCGCACGCGGCGCAATAATCGCCTGCCAGCTGTTTTCATCAACGGTGTCGGTGCGATAGAGGCCGAAGTTTTTACCGTCGCGATTCGAACGCAGATAAAAGTGCTGCTGATAGTGATCGACGCTGTATTCATGGTCTTTGCGGCGCGGACTGAACAGGACCGGTTCTGCATCCGGCACATTCGCATCCAGCAGCAGAATTTCACTGGTGGTGCTGCTGTTCAATGAGATCGCAATAAACTGCTCGGAGGTGGTTTTATACAGGCCAACGTAGAAGGTATCGTCCAGCTCCTCATAAACCAGCCGATCGCTTTCCTGCGTGGTGCCCAGCGTATGTCGCCATACCTGATAAGGCAGCAGCGTCTTCGAATGCTTGCGCACGTAGTAAAGCGTTTGCGAGTCATTCGCCCAGGTCATCCCCGCCGTTACGCCTTCCAGCACGTCGTCATAGACGCGCTCGTCGTGCAGGTTGCGGAAATGGATGCTGTAAATGCGGCGCGAGAGAAAATCTTCAGCCAGCGCAAGGATCTGGTTATCACGGGTAATCGCCAGGCTGCCGAGCGCATAGAACTCACTTTCTGCTGCGCGTTGATTAGCATCAACCAGCGTTTCCCACTGCTCGGGTGTAGCGGTTTCCGCTGGCTGGCGGCTATAAATGGCGTACTCGTTGCCCTCTTCATAGCGGCTCTGGTAGCGATAGCCATTTTTTACATAGGGAACCGACTGATCACGTGGCGGGATGCGATCGACGATTTCCTGCAACAGCTCCGCCTGAAGCGCCTTTTGTGGCTCAAGCAGTTTGTCGCCGTACTCATTCTCTTCCTGAAGCCACGCAATAATCTCCGGATCTTCCCGTTGATCATCGCGCAGCCAGTAATAGTTATCGCAGCGCGTGTCACCGTGCTGAGTCATCACATGGGGGACTTTCTTTGCTTTTGGTGGTGTCATGATATTTTCATGGTTGCTGTGCCTGCCTGTAAGACTGGCAGTAAGATGCCTGATTGCCAATAGCAGACGGCACGACCGGTGGAAAATTAGCCTTTATTTTGAGTCGATAGTCGCCATGGCATTCCTGGCTATGGGAGTTGTGAGGTGAAACTTTTGTTTCTACCTTTGTATTGCCGACTTTTTTAAGGAGCTGAAATGGCCTTTGCAAGAAATCCGTTATTTATAAATACCATTTTGCTGGGTGAGTCCCCCGAACAAAAACTACAGGCAGCCTTTCAGGCCGGTTTCAATCAGGTTGAGCTATGGCAGCAGGACGTAGAGGCCGCAGGAGCCGGTCTTCACGGACTGCAAAACGTGCTGAGAGATCTCCCGCTGGCGCTGACTGATTATCAGGTGCTGTTGGATTTTGATGGCGCCCCGGACGCGCTGCGAAAGGATAAGTATCAAGAGGCCGAAAAAATGATGCAGGCGGCCTGTCTTCTGGGGGCGTCAACGTTGCTGGTTCCGGCTTCAACCGATAGGCGCTGCCAAGCTGAGAGGATAGAGGAAGATCTGCGCTGGCTGGCAGATCGGGCACAGCAACGAGGGCTGAGCATTGCCTATGAAGCGATGGCCTGGAGCTGCATAATAAACAATACCGTAGATGCATGGCAACTGATTAAAAAAATAGATGCCCCCAACCTCGGGCTGGTCGTGGATGCTTTCCATATTTTTGTTCGCCAGCGCAGTGTTAATGACCTGGCAGGCATACCGGTGGAAAAGATTTTCCTGGTGCAGCTTTCCGATCTGGCGCAACTGCCAGTAAAGGGAAAACTGGTGGAAACAGCTCGCCACCACCGCCTGTTACCCGGAGAAGGCAATTTCCCTTTAGCTACCCTGTTGCAGCATCTGCATCAGATTGACTATCGCGGGCCGTTGGGGCTTGAGGTATTCAATGACGATCTTCATCAGGCAGATCCTGTGAAAACCGCGCGCAGGGCAATGCATGCACTTAGCCAACTGCTGGCATCGCAGTGATGCCTGCCCTCGGGAATCACACCGCGCGCAGTTTACCCTCAGCTTCGGCCGTTTCATCTTCTGATGCAGCCGCCTCTTCCGGCATCTTACCGGTGCGCAGAATGTGCTGCAGCGCATCTTTGTTTTCGGCAAGATACAAGCCCAGTGCTTCACCCTGCTGCTCATCAAGCGCAAGCGGACTGGTGGTCAGCCATTCAGAAAAAACTTCGGCCATATCGAGCATTTTGTCGTAGGCATCGGCTTCTTTTTTGCTGGCAAACGTCATCTTTTCCTCACCTTTTCTGACGACTACGTATTGAATTTCAACAGCCATAATTTTCTTCTCGCTATACTGTGTTTATATACAGCCTATCACTGAAGCGGATTTGACTCAAGTTTAGCGTTCAGGATGAATACGCAAACGTTTTCGTTTATACTGCGCGCGTTTTTTTCCATTCAATCAGGTAGAGATTATGACGACTCTTGGAACCGCACTGCGCCCACAGGCGACCCGCGTAATGCTGTTAGGATCAGGTGAACTGGGCAAGGAAGTGGCGCTGGAATGTCAGCGTCTTGGCGTGGAAGTGATCGCAGTCGATCGCTATGCCGATGCCCCTGCCATGCACGTTGCCCACCGCAGTCATGTGATCAATATGCTTGACGGTGCCGCACTGGCCGAACTGATCGCTCGGGAAAAACCGGACTTCGTCGTGCCCGAAATCGAAGCCATCGCCACCGACATGCTGGTTGAACTGGAAAAACAGGGCCAGCATGTAGTACCTACCGCACGCGCGGCGAAATTGACCATGAACCGTGAAGGCATCCGCCGCCTCGCCGCTGAAGAGCTGTCGTTACCTACTTCAAGCTACCGCTTCGCCGACAGCCGTGAAGCATTCTTTGCCGCCGCCGATGAAATTGGCTTCCCGTGCATCGTTAAGCCAGTCATGAGTTCTTCCGGTAAAGGTCAGAGTTTTATCCGCGAAGCTCCACAGCTGGAAGCGGCCTGGGAATATGCCCAACAGGGCGGCCGCGCCGGTGCGGGCCGGGTGATTGTTGAAGGCGTGGTGAAATTCGATTTTGAAATCACCCTGCTGACTATCAGCGCCGTTGACGGCGTTCATTTCTGCGCCCCGATCGGTCACCGCCAGGAAGATGGCGACTACCGCGAATCCTGGCAGCCGCAGCAGATGAGCGATCTGGCACTGCAGCGCGCGCAGGATATCGCTCGTAAAGTCGTTGAAGCCCTCGGCGGACGCGGTCTGTTTGGCGTGGAACTGTTTGTGTGCGGTGATGAGGTGGTGTTCAGCGAGGTTTCCCCTCGCCCACACGATACCGGTATGGTGACGCTGATTTCGCAGGATGTTTCCGAGTTTGCCCTGCATGTTCGCGCGTTCCTCGGCCTGCCGGTTGGGGGGATTCGTCAGTACGGACCGTCTGCATCTGCCGTTATTCTGCCTCAGCTGGACAGTGATAATGTTCAGTTCGGTAATTTGCAGGCGGCAGTCGGTGCCGGTTTGCAGGTTCGTCTGTTCGGTAAACCGGAGATCCGCGGTCAGCGCCGTCTTGGCGTGGCACTGGCGACCGGTGCGGATATTGATGACGCGGTGCAGCGTGCGGTTGCTGCGGCGGCTGGCGTGAAAGTTAGCGGGTGATTTAACGTTACCTGCGTGGGCTGGGACAGTAGTGTTAATGCTGGCTGGTGGTTCCCCCGTTCGGGCGGGTCCTCGCACCACCCTATGTGGGACGCAGGTCATCCGAGTTGCATAGAGGATGCGCCCCGGGCGCCACAGCCACAGCCACAGCCACAGCCACAGCCACAGCCACAGCCACAGCTACAGCTACAGCTACAGCCAGCCAAATAGCGCGTTTCCCCACATATAAAAAAGCCGCGATCCCAACGAGATAGCGGCCTCAAATTTATAACCTGATGCCAGGCAAACAACGTGTTTACCGTAGCCCACTGCCTTGCATCAGCGTGCGCCAGCCACCGCTTCCTGCGCCAGACGGGTAATACGATCGTAATCGCCCGCTTCCAGCGCATCGGCAGGCACCAGCCATGAGCCGCCAATACACAGCACGCTCTTCAGCGCCAGATAGTCACGGTAGTTTGCCGGGGAAATGCCTCCGGTCGGGCAGAAACGCACCTGCGGGAATGGCCCACCAATGGCCTGCAATGCCTTCACGCCGCCGTTAGCTTCAGCCGGGAAAAATTTAAACTCACGCAGGCCGTAGTCCAGCCCGGTCATCAGTTCTGATACGGTGCTAATACCCGGAATCAGCGGTACCGGACCGTCTACCGCGGCGCGCAGCAGCGGTTCGGTCAGACCCGGGCTGATAACGAACTGCGCGCCGGCATCGGTGACTTCCTTCAGCTGCTGTGCATTCAGCACCGTACCCGCACCAACGATCGCCTCCGGCACTTCTCGCACCATCGCTTTCAGTGCATCCAGAGCACACGGGGTACGCAGCGTCACTTCCAGAACGCGCACGCCACCGGCAACCAGCGCTTTAGCCATGGGTACCGCGTGTTCCAGCTTACTAACGACAATCACCGGAACAACCGGGCCGGTGGTCAGGATCTGTTCTGCGCTTGTTTTCCAGTTACTCATCAATAACCTTCTCCTGTCTGACCTGCCATCCCTGTCATGCAGAGCGCAGGCATAAATGACGCCGGGTGTCAGGAATTCTGTCTGTGGGCATTACCATACCGCAGAATCAGCGCCAGCGTCCAGGCTTGATTTTAATTTTTAAAATGGCGGTTCATTTTTATTGAATGCGAATTTTAAGTAAAAAAAAGCCCGCCGAAGCGGGCCTTATAGCAACAATCAATTATTCGATTTCATTCCAGGAACGGCCATCGCGCGTAATCATCGCTACGGAGGCAACCGGCCCCCACGTACCCGCCTGATACGGCTTAGGTGCATCTTTGTCGGCAGCCCAGGCTTCCATAATGGAGTCAACCCACTTCCAGGCTTCTTCCACTTCATCACGGCGCACAAACAGTGCCTGAATGCCGCGCATTGTCTCCAGCAGCAGGCGCTCATAGGCATCCGCCAGATGTGACTGGTTGAAGGTTTCAGAGAAGCTCAGATCCAGCTGGGTGGTTTGCAGATTGTGTTTATGATCCAGACCCGGAACCTTGTTCAGGATCTCGATTTCTACACCCTCGTCCGGCTGCAGACGGATAGTCAGCTTGTTCTGCGGCAGCTCAGGCCAGGTATCTTTGAACAGGTTCAGCGCCGGGTTTTTGAAATACACCACCACTTCAGAGCACTTGGTCGGCAGACGCTTACCGGTACGCAGGTAGAACGGAACACCGGCCCAACGCCAGTCATCAATATCCACACGGATTGAAACGAAGGTTTCAGTACTGCTCTGCTTGTTCGCGCCCTCTTCTTCCAGGTAGCCAGGCACTTTTTTGCCCTGAACGAAACCGGCGGTGTACTGACCACGTACGGTCTTCTCACGCACGTTGGTCTGATCGATGCGGCGCAGGGAGCGCAGCACTTTCACTTTCTCATCGCGGATACGGTCAGCGGACAGATCGGCCGGCGGTGACATGGCGATCATGGTCAGAACCTGCAGTAGGTGGTTCTGGATCATATCGCGCATCTGGCCCGCTTTATCGAAGTAGCCCCAACGGCCTTCGATACCCACTTCTTCCGACACGGTGATCTGCACGCTGTCGATGGTGCGGTTATCCCAGTTGGAAGCGAACAGGGAGTTGGCGAAGCGCAGCGCCAGCAGGTTAAGAACCGTTTCTTTACCCAGGTAGTGGTCGATGCGGAATACCTGGCTTTCTTCGAAGTATTCACCAACCTGGTCGTTGATCTCCTGGGAGGTCACCAGCGAGGTACCTAATGGTTTTTCCATGACCACGCGAGCAGGCTTGGCGTTAAGTTTCGCCTGGCCCAGCCCCTGACAGATTGCGCCGAAAGTGCTTGGCGGCATAGCGAAGTAGTTGATGGTCACACGTTTTTTCTGGTCAAGCATTTTGCCCAGACGCGGGAAATGGCTGCTGTCATTCACATCCAGGTTGCAGAAATCGAGTCGGCTGCTGAGTTTATCCCACAACGCTTCATCAATTTTTTCCTTCATGAAGGTTTCCAGCGCTTCACGCACGACTTTGGTATAGGCTGCTTTGTCCCATTCCGCACGGCCTACGCCGATAATGCGTGATTCTTCATGGATCTGGCCCGCTTTTTCTAACTGGTACAGAGAGGGCAACAGTTTCCGGCGCGCCAGGTCGCCCTTGGCGCCGAAAATCACCAGATCGCATGCCTGGGCTGTTTGTGTAACCGCCATTTCATTCTCCTCGTTGCAGGATTAGACTGTCCATGTAGGTTCCGTAGTTGGACAGATCTTATTGTAATTTTATTTCAACACACTGTACTTCGTTTGCCCGGCCCACGTAAACCAGGTGAGGTGACTCTGGCACAATGTATTCAATTCGATGGCTAAATAACTGGCAAAACCAGCCCGTCTGCGTCTAAGCTTTGCGTAATAAACCATCAGTTCTGATGTTGTTATTACCGTTCTGAAAACCTGACACAGCTCAAACTATGGTAAAAAATGTAAAGATTTATCTTTATGCTACTGCCGTCTTTACCGTAGCGCATTGTATATTCTCTACAAAATGACATCGATTTCTCCTTTGATTGAAATCGTCAGAATGTATGAGTGATTAGTCCTATGAATATGCTGGAAAAAATTCAATCCTGCCTGGAAAATTTGAGCAAATCCGAGCGCAAAGTTGCCGTCGTTATCCTTGATTCCCCTACCACCGCGATGCATTCCAGCATTGCTCTGCTGGCAAAAGCCGCAGGCGTCAGCGAACCTACCGTAAACCGCTTCTGCCATCGACTGAACACCAAAGGCTTCCCGGACTTTAAACTCCTGCTGGCGCAAAGCCTGGCCAACGGCACGCCGTATGTCAGCCGTAATGTTGAACAGGAAGATAGCGTAGAGTCCTATTCCGGTAAAATTTTCGAGTCGGCCATGGCCGGGCTGGATCGGGTGAAACAGAGTCTGGACACCAGCGCCGTCAATCGTGCCGTCGATTTACTGACTCAGTCAAAGAAAATCGCCTTTTTTGGTTTGGGTGCGTCGGCAGCCGTGGCACATGATGCGATGAATAAATTTTTTCGCTTCAATGTGCCAGTGATCTATTCCGATGATATTGTGATGCAGCGCATGAGCTGCATGAACAGCAATGAGGGAGATGTGATGGTGCTGATCTCCCATACCGGGCGCACCAAATCAATGGTTGAGCTGGCAAGACTGGCACGGGAGAATGACGCCACAGTGGTGGCGATTACCTCGCCTGACTCGCCGCTGGCGCGTGAAGCGACGCTGGCGCTGACCCTTGATGTACCGGAAGACACCGATATTTATATGCCGATGGTTTCACGCCTCGCGCAGCTAACGCTGATCGATGTGCTGGCCACCGGTTTTACCCTGCGGCGCGGCGCGAAGTTTCGCGATAATCTGAAACGGGTAAAGGATGCATTGAAAGAGTCGCGTCTGGAAAAGGAAGGCCAGGTTAACATCAGTCATTAGCAGTTTTACTTAGTAACGACGATGAAGGTTCGGAATTATCCGTTCCTTATCATATACCCAGAGATAAAACCTGGTAGTGCTTGCACTTGCAACACCACACTAAAAGTCAACGGAGTTATACATGTCAAGACGTCTCAGAAGAACCAAGATTGTAACCACACTGGGGCCTGCTACGGATCGCGATAATAACCTTGAGAAAATCATCGCAGCAGGTGCCAATGTCGTTCGTCTGAACTTCTCACATGGCACAGCGGAAGATCACCAGAAACGCGCAGACAGCGTTCGCGCTATTGCCGCTAAACTTGGCCGTCACGTTGCCATCCTGGGCGACCTGCAGGGACCGAAAATTCGCGTTTCCACGTTTAAAGAAGGCAAAGTCTTCCTGAATATCGGTGAGCGCTTCCTGCTGGATGCCAGCCTGGGTAAAGGCGAAGGCGACAAAGAAAAAGTCGGCATCGATTACAAAGGCCTGCCTGCTGACGTGGTGCCTGGCGATATCCTGCTGTTGGATGACGGCCGCGTACAGCTGAAAGTGTTGGAAGTTCAGGGGATGAAAGTCTTCACCGAGGTGACCGTCGGTGGCCCGCTTTCCAACAATAAAGGCATTAACAAACTGGGCGGCGGCCTGTCAGCCGAAGCGCTGACTGAAAAAGATAAAGCCGACATCCTGACCGCGGCGCAGATCGGCGTAGACTATCTGGCCGTATCCTTCCCTCGCTGCGGTGAAGACCTGAACTACGCTCGTCGCCTGGCGCGCGAAGCAGGCTGTGAAGCGAAGATTGTCTCTAAAGTGGAACGTGCTGAAGCGGTTGCCACTCAGGAAGCCATAGATGACATCATCCTCGCCTCCGACGTGGTGATGGTAGCAAGGGGCGATCTGGGCGTTGAGATTGGCGATCCGGAGCTGGTCGGTATTCAGAAAGCGCTAATCAGCCGCGCACGCCAGCTTAACCGTTCCGTGATCACCGCCACTCAAATGATGGAATCGATGATCACTAACCCAATGCCAACCCGCGCAGAGGTCATGGACGTGGCCAACGCCGTCCTGGATGGTACCGATGCGGTTATGCTGTCCGCGGAAACCGCGGCGGGTCAGTACCCGGCTGAAACCGTGTCTGCAATGGCAAAAGTGTGCCTGGGCGCGGAAAAAGTGCCAAGCATCAACGTTTCCAAGCACCGTCTTGACGTGCAGTTCGATAACATCGAAGAAGCGATCGCCATGTCCGCGATGTACGCCGCTAACCACCTGCAGGGTGTGACGGCGATTATTACCATGACCGAGTCTGGCCGTACCGCACTGATGACCTCGCGCATCACTTCAGGTCTGCCAATCTTTGCGATGTCCCGCCACGAAAGCACCCTGAATCTGACCGCTCTGTATCGCGGCGTGACCCCGGTGTTCTTCGACAGCCACAACGACGGCGTTGCCGCCGCGCACGATGCGATTAGCCTGCTGCGCGAGAAAGGTTTCCTGGTTTCCGGTGACCTGGTCATCGTTACCCAGGGTGACGTGATGAGCACCACCGGCACCACCAACACCAGTCGCGTGCTGCGCGTAGAGTAATCTCCCGCTCGCTGCAGAATCACTACAGGGCCTGGCAACGGGCCCTTTTCTATATCAGCTGCAGTCTCACGGCATTCAACTGTTATGCTGCATAACGACCACCTGCTGACTAACCAGCTCGCCTCTTATCCCACAGCTCGCACATCAGCACATCAGCACATCAGCACATCAGCACATCAGCACATCAGCACATCAGCACATCAGCACATCAGCACATCAGATCAACATTCGAAGGCATCTGAAACACCGACAACCCGACCAGTCTATTTTTAAGATAATTCATAATTGTGCAGCGTAAACTCTTAAAAATGAGATAGATTAGCGAGCCGCTCAAGCGGAGAATGCATTCACAATTTACTGGAAGGAGCCAGCATGGCGTCATTTACTCCTATGTCGAGTCTTACACCGCGACATTTGATTTTTCCTCTGTCGCTGGTGCTGTTTGAATTCGCCACCTATATCGCTCATGACATGATCCAGCCGGGCATGCTGCTGGTCACTGAAGAATTTAGCGTCGGTCCGGAATGGGTTTCGGCGTCGTTAACCGCCTATCTAATCGGCGGCATTACGCTGCAGTGGCTGCTCGGCCCGCTGTCGGACAAGCTGGGCCGCCGTCCGGTAATCCTCAGTGGCGTCGCATTCTTTATGCTGACCTGTATGGCAACGCACTGGGTGCAAAGCATCGAGCAGTTTGTGCTGTTGCGATTCCTGCAGGGCACCAGCCTGTGCTTTATCGGCGCGGTGGGATACGCCGCTATTCAGGAAGCCTTTGATGAAGCGCTGAGCGTTAAGATGATGGCCCTGATGGCGAATGTCGCCCTGCTGGCTCCGCTGGCTGGCCCGCTGGCGGGGGCGGCATTCCTTGAGTTCAGCGACTGGCGCACCATGTTCTGGTTGTTTGGCGCACTGACGGCGATATCGCTGGTTGGTTTGTGGCTGACGATGCCTGAAACTTCCGGCGATCCCCAGATGTCACTGTCGCTGCCGTCGCTGGCGAAGGGTTATGCGGTGCTGGTAAAAGACCGCCAGGTGATGAGCGGTTCGCTGGCTATCGGCCTGGTGACTATCCCCTGCCTTGCATGGGTTGCGCTGTCGCCGGTGATCCTGATCCACGATGAGGGGCTGACGCGTATGGATTATGCGCTGCTACAGCTGCCGGTGTTTGTGGCGATGATTATCGGTAACCTGACGCTGGGCAAGCTGGCCTCACGCCTGCCGATCGATAAGCCGCTGCGGTTGGGTGCCTGGCCTATTCTGCTGGGGCTAACGATTTCTACCGTTGCCACGCTTATTGATAACCACAGTTATCTGTGGCTGACCGCCGGTCTGAGTGTTTACGGATTTGGCACCGGGCTGGTGAATGCAGGCCTGTACCGTCTGACGCTGTTCTCCAACGACTCAGGTAAAGGCAGCGTGGCGGCGATGCTCGGCATGGTCAGTATTCTGGTGTTCGCGCTGGGGATTGAGCTGGCGAAATTTGCCTACTTCAGCGACGGATCTCGGGCGTTCAGCCTGGTGAATCTGGCCTGTGGCGTTATCTGGTTCCTTCTGGTACGGGCCTTCCTGCGCGAGTGGCAGCGTCGCTCCACGTTAGTCGCGCACTGATCATCACTTTTAGTGCAGCCTGTCGCTGAAAGCTTGCAGGCTGGCGCATAAAAAAGCCGCTGTCCATAAAGGATTGCGGCTTTTTTTACCAGTCGCGGCCTGACGTCAGCCGCAGTCAACATGCTATTTCTTAGGATACAGTTCCTGACGATCGTAGGGCTCTGTTTCACCCGGCCTGCGGGTTTTCAGCAGCTTCAGAATCCAGGTGTACTGTTCCGGATTCGGGCGAACAAAGATTTCAACTTCTTCATTCATTCGCCGCGCCAGCGTCACATCGTCAGCATCCAGCAAATCGTCCATTGGCGGACGTAGATGAATGGTCAGACTGTGGCTCTGACTGTCATACACCGGGAACAGCGGCACCACTTTCGCGCGGCACACCTTCATCAGGCGACCAACGGCGGGCAGCGTGGCTTTGTATGTGGCGAAGAAATCAACGAATTCGCTATGCTCCGCGCCGTGATCCTGATCGGGCAGATAATAACCCCAGTAACCCTGCCGTACCGAGCTGATGAACGGTTTGATACCGTCGTTGCGCGCGTGCATACGGCCACCAAAGCGGCGGCGTACCCGGTTCCACACATAGTCCATCACCGGATTACGCTGATTGTGGAACATCGCGGCCATTTTCTGCCCTTCCGAAGCCAGCACCATGGCCGGGATATCCACCGCCCAGCCGTGCGGCACCAGGAAAATCACATTCTGCTGCGCCTCTCGCAGCTGGTCGATCAGCTCGCGGCCCTGCCAGTGAATACGCGGCTGAACCTTGTGCGGACGTAGAGCCAGCTCCGCCATCATCACCATTGATTGTGGTGCGGTCGCGAACATCTCATCAATTATTTTCTCCCGCTCTGCCTCCGAAACCTCCGGCAGGCAGTAAAGCAGGTTGATCTGCGCACGGCGGCGTGCGCTGCGGGCCAGTTTACCGGCCAGACGTCCCAGCAAACCCAGGACCGGATCGCGTAAACGGGGAGGAACCACAGCAATCGCAGCAAAGGCACCTACCGCCAGCCAGCTGCCCCAGTAGCGAGGTTGTAAAAAGGATTTCTTAAAAACGGGAATAAATTCAACGTGACTTTTTTTTATGTTTTCCATGCACCGGCCTCTACAATAACGGGCTAATGATAGTGCTGGCAGGTATTTTTGCAATGCATTAACCTGGAATTTTCCGGTAAAAGGCCAGTATTCAGACCGCTTTTATCCGTATTTTCTGCACTCCGGCAATAAAAAAGCCGATGGACTGTGTGTTCCATCGGCTCTGTAAAGCAACAGTGGCCCCTACTTGAAGCGCAGCTGCGGCACCACTTCGCGGACCTGAGCCAGATAGTCGCTACGCTCTTTACCCGCCAGGCCTTCCATCCGCGGCAGCTTGGCCGTTAATGGGTTAACCGCCTGATTGTTAATCCAGATTTCATAATGCAGGTGCGGGCCGGTTGAACGGCCGGTACTGCCTGAAAGGGCAATGCGATCGCCCCGTTTCACTTTCTGGCCCGGTTTGACCAGCAGTTTCTTCAGGTGCATATAACGGGTCATATACTGGCGGCCGTGACGAATCGCCACGTAGTTGCCGGCACCGCCGCTGCGCTTGGCGACGATCACTTCACCATCACCCACTGCCAGCACCGGAGTGCCCAGTGGAATAGCAAAATCGACACCTTTGTGCGGCGCGACGCGTCCAGTCACCGGATTCATGCGGCGCGGATTGAAGTTAGAAGAAACGCGATACTGCTTAACGGTCGGGAAACGCATAAATCCGCGTGCCAGACCGGAACCGCTGCGGTCGTAAAACTTACCGTCTTCGGCACGGATGGCGTAATAATCTTTATCGCCGCTGCGCATGCGCACGCCCAGCAGCTGACTTTGCTCGCTCTTGCCGTCCAGCATTTCGCGGGACATCAGCACGGAGAACTTATCGCCCTTGCGCAGCTTGCGGAAATCCATCTGCCACTGTAGTGACTTGATCACCGCACTGATTTCCGCGCTGGTCAGCCCGACCGCTTTGGCACTGGTCACGAAACTACCGTTGACTTCACCGCTCAGTACGTTGTTTTTCCACTCCCCTCTCTGCATTTCAGCAGAAGATTTAAAACTATCGCCTGAGCGATCGTAAGTGCGGGTTTCACGGCGGGAGACTTCCCAGGTCAGACGCTGCAGCTGCCCATCGTCGGTCAGCGTCCAGGAAAGCTGCTGCCCGATTTGCAGGTTACGCAGGTCTTTATCACTTTTCACCAGCTGGGTAATGTCCGACATATCAATGCCGTACTGGTTAAGAACGCTGCTTAAGGTGTCGCCAGTAGAGACCACGTAATCATGCGTCCCGGCTTCATCCGGTACATCCTGATCGATCTCATCTTTTGGCGTGTCATCATCTGGTGAAGGCGTATCCTGGTCGATGGGTTCACTGGCTTCGGGAAGCAGCGTACGCAGTTCGTTTTTATCCAGTTCGATTGTTTTAACAATCGGGCTTTCTGTGCCAGGATGATAGGTGTGAGGCCGCCAGACAGTGACGGCCAGAGTAACGACGGTAAGTGACCCCAGCATGATGCGGTGAGGTCGGGGTAAGTTATTGAACGCCATGGCGACAGCGCGGGCTATCTGCTGCAATTAAGTCTTCCTCTATTCTCCTTTCAGGCAGCTCGTATACTGGCTGGACAGCTGTGAGAGGAATTTCACATAGCTGTCTCGTGCTGGAGTGATGTCAGTACCAAGAGGATCAAGTGTGCCTGAACGCACGCTGGTTCCTCTGGCTACCGCATCGATCACGGCTGGCCTGAATTGTGGTTCAGCAAAGACGCATGTGGCCTTCTGCTCAACCAACTGTGTTCGTATTTGATGTAAACGCTGTGCGCCGGGTTGGATCTCAGGATTGACGGTAAAATGACCCAGTGGAGTCAGCCCGTAGTGTTTTTCAAAGTATGTGTAAGCATCGTGAAAAACGAAATATCCTTTCCCTTTTACCGGGGCCAGCTGATTACCAATTATTGCATCGACAGACGCCAATTCTGACTCAAAATGCTGCAGGTTGGCATCTAGTTTGTCCTTGCTTTGCGGCATAAGTTCCAATAATTTTGCGTGAATTGCAACCGCAGTTTTCTTAGCAATCTCCGGTGACATCCACAGGTGCATATTGTATTCACCGTGATGGTGGTGATCGTGGTCATGTGCCTCGCCGTGAGCATGGTCTTCATGCTCCTCTTCTTCCTCTTCCCCACCCTTCAGCAGCAGCGAATGGACGCCGTCAATGCGGCCCATTTCAAGGTTCTTTTGTGGCGGCAAACCGGCGGCCATTTTAGCCATAAATGCTTCCATTTCAGGGCCAACCCAAACCACTAAATCCGCGCCCTGCATGCGTTTTACATCCGATGGACGTAATGCATAATCATGCTCTGATGCACCATCAGGTAGCAGAATTTCTACAGGTGTGACACCATCAGCAATCGCGGACGCAATAAAGCCAACTGGCTTAACGGAAGCCACAACGGCCGCCTGTGCTGGAAGCGCAAAATAAGCAGCAACGCCAAGCCCGGCAAGTGCTGAAAAGAGACATGATTTTTTATGTAACATAATGATTCAATCCATCGTGATAAGCTGGTGGGTTGTGATATTATAACATCATAAAACTTCTGCAATCGTAATCGACATGTCATCCCTGATCTCCCTTGAAAATGTAGCTGTGAACTTTGGTCAACGCCAGGTACTTTCCGATGTTTCGCTGAAACTGGAACCCGGGCGAATTCTGACCCTGCTGGGCCCCAATGGCGCAGGAAAATCAACGCTGGTGCGCGTAGTGCTTGGTCTGATTGCGCCCAGCTCCGGTTCGGTGCATAAACCTGTCGGCCTGCGCATCGGCTATGTCCCGCAAAAAATCCACCTTGATGTCACTCTGCCGCTGACGGTGGACCGCTTTATGCGCCTGCGCCCAGGCGTGAAGCGAGAGGATATTTTGCCCGCCTTAAAACGCGTACAGGCTTCGCACCTGTTGAGCTATCCGCTGCAAAAACTTTCCGGTGGTGAAACCCAACGCGTGCTGCTGGCGCGGGCGCTGCTGAATCAGCCGCAGCTGCTGGTGCTGGATGAACCCACCCAGGGCGTTGACGTTAACGGCCAGGTTGCCCTGTACGACCTGATCGATCAGCTACGCCGCGAGCTTAACTGCGGCGTATTAATGGTTTCGCACGATCTTCATCTGGTGATGGCCAAAACCGATGAGGTACTGTGCCTGAACCACCATATTTGCTGCTCCGGTACACCTGAAGCCGTTTCAAAACATCCGGAATTTATCTCCATGTTTGGCCCGCGCGGCGCTGAGCAGCTGGCCATCTACCGCCATCACCATAATCATCGTCACGACTTAAAGGGACGAATCATTTTACGTAAGGGACCCGGTCGTTATGATTGAACTGTTGTTACCCGGCTGGCTGGCGGGCATTTTACTGGCGCTGGCCGCGGGGCCGCTGGGCTCGTTTGTGGTCTGGCGTCGCATGTCTTACTTCGGCGATACGCTGGCCCATGCTTCTCTGCTCGGTGTGGCTTTTGGCCTGCTGCTCAACGTCAGCCCGTTTTATGCCGTGATTGCGGTGACATTAATCCTGTCGCTGGTGCTGGTCTGGCTGGAACGTCGCCCCCATCTGGCAATTGATACCCTGCTCGGGATTATGGCGCACAGTGCGCTTTCTCTCGGTATGGTGGTCGTCAGCCTGATGTCGGACGTTCGTGTTGATCTGATGGCCTATCTGTTTGGCGATCTGCTGGCGGTCACCCCGGCCGATTTATGGACCATTGCGGCCGGCGTGGCGGTGGTACTGATTGTCCTGGGCTGGCAGTGGCGCGCTCTGCTGTCGATGACTATCAGCCCGGAAATGGCTCAGGTGGATGGCGTTAATATCCAGCGCAGCAAACTGATCCTGATGCTGGTGACCGCACTGACCATCGGCGTAGCGATGAAATTTGTCGGCGCGCTGATTATTACTTCACTGCTGATTATCCCCGCGGCCACGGCACGCCGTTTTGCCCGGTCACCGGAGCAAATGGCCGCGTTTGCCATCGTGGTCGGCATGCTGGCGGTCACCGCCGGGCTGACCTTCTCGGCGTTTTACGATACGCCTGCCGGTCCGTCGGTGGTACTCGGCGCGGCATTATTGTTTATTCTGAGCATGGTGAAAAAACCGGCGGTCTGAATATCCGGTAAATGTGCAGTACCGTTCTCTCATCCCGATTGAGCCGCCAAAAAAACAGCCCCGAAATGTCAGACATTCCGGGGCTGTGATGATTCTTCCGCAGGCAAGCCTGAATCAGATAGCTTTCTCAGACTTCGCGATCGATGCCAAAATGCTTATAGGCGTGCTGTGTCGCCATACGTCCGCGCGGGGTGCGCTGAATAAAGCCCTGCTGGATCAGATAGGGCTCCAGCACATCCTCAATCGTTTCACGCTCTTCGCCGATAGCCGCGGCCAGATTATCCAGGCCAACCGGTCCCCCGGTAAACTTATCGATAATCGCCAGCAGCAGCTTACGGTCCATATAGTCGAAGCCTTCGCTGTCCACGCTCAGCATATCCAGCGCGCGTGAGGAAACTTCGCCGGTCATCTCGCCGTCGGCTTTCACTTCGGCGAAGTCGCGAACACGGCGCAGCAGGCGATTGGCAATACGCGGCGTGCCTCGGGCGCGGCGGGCAATCTCCAGCGCACCCTCTGGGCTCAGCGGCAGCCCCAGGCAGGCAGCGCTGCGGCTGACAATGTGCTGCAGATCTTCAACGCGGTAGAACTCCAGACGCTGCACAATGCCGAAGCGGTCGCGCAGCGGTGAGGTTAGCGAGCCTGCGCGGGTCGTTGCACCGATCAGAGTAAAGGGCGGCAGATCCAGCTTGATCGAACGTGCGGCCGGGCCTTCTCCAATCATGATATCCAGCTGGTAATCTTCCATCGCCGGATACAGCACCTCTTCCACCACCGGAGAGAGGCGGTGGATTTCATCGATGAACAGCACGTCGTGCGGTTCAAGGTTGGTGAGCATTGCGGCCAGATCGCCCGCCTTTTCCAGCACCGGACCGGAAGTGGTGCGCAAATTCACGCCCATCTCATTGGCAACGATATTGGCGAGTGTGGTTTTACCCAGCCCCGGCGGGCCGAAGATCAGCAGATGATCGAGCGCATCGCCGCGCATCTTCGCGGCCTTGATGAAAATTTCCATCTGCTCGCGCACCACCGGCTGCCCGACATACTCTTCAAGCAGTTTGGGGCGGATAGCGCGGTCAATGACCTCTTCTTCGGTGATAACCCCGGCGGAGACCAGGCGATCGGCTTCAATCATGCTCTACCTCAAATAGCAGCGCGCAGCGCTTCGCGGATCAGAGTTTCGCAGTCAGCGTCGGGTTTGCCCACCTTGCTGACCATGCGGCTGGCTTCCTGAGGTTTATACCCCAGCGCCACCAGCGCAGCAACCGCTTCGCCTTCGGCATCATTGACCGCCGTATTCTGCACTTCGCTGGTCAGCGCAAACGGCGCATCGGTAGCGAACAAATCGCCGTGCATACCCTTGAAGCGGTCCTTCATCTCGACAACCAGACGCTCGGCGGTTTTCTTGCCAACGCCGGGCAGTTTCACCAGTGCGGCAATCTCTTCACGCTCAACGGCGGTAACAAACTGCTGTGCCGACATGCCGGAAAGGATGGCCAGCGCCAGTTTTGGCCCCACGCCGTTCACTTTAATCAGTTCACGAAACAGCGCGCGTTCCTGCTTGCTGTTAAAGCCAAACAGCAGCTGGGCATCTTCACGCACCACAAAATGGGTAAAGATAATCGCTTCATGATTCAGTTCAGGAAGCTCATAAAAACAGGTCATTGGCATTTGCACTTCATAGCCAACTCCGCTGGCTTCAATCAGCACCACAGGCGGCTGTTTTTCCAGAATGATGCCTCTCAGACGACCTATCACATTAGCTTCCTTCAGATAAGAATAGTGGGGATGAGTACAGGGATAAATGTTATAGCATAAAAAAGGCTGGATGGATATCCAGCCTAGGAGCGCAGTCGGCCGCGTGCCAGGGTGAGCTTACCTTCTGCAATTCGCGCAACGTTTTGGCTTAAATGGCAGTGGGTAATGGCGATAGCTAACGCATCGGCCGCATCGGCCTGCGGGTTGGCAGGCAGCTTCAGTAGCGTACGCACCATATGCTGTATCTGGCTTTTTTCGGCGCTGCCGATGCCGACCACGGTCTGCTTAACCTGACGAGCCGCATACTCAAACACCGGCAGGTCGTGGTTCACGGCGGCAACGATAGCCACGCCACGCGCCTGGCCCAGCTTAAGCGCCGAGTCGGCGTTTTTCGCCATAAACACCTGTTCAATGGCGAAAAAGTCCGGCTGAAACTGAGTGATGATTTCACTCACCCCGGCGTAAATCAGCTTGAGGCGCGGCGGCAAATCGGTGGAGCTGGTACGAATACAACCACTGCCCAGATAGGTAATCTGCCGCCCAACCTGGCGAACCACACCATAACCCGTGATCCGCGAACCGGGATCGATACCCAGAATAACCGTCATGTCGCGTTCCCCGGGTTGATGGTATTTTTACGATAACTCACAGCATACAGGATGCAGTGAGAAATCATAAGGTCGCCGCAACCTCATCAGAAATTTCACCGTTATGGTAAACTTCCTGCACATCGTCACAGTCTTCCAGCATATCGATCAGGCGCAGCAGCTTCGGTGCGGTTTCCGCATCCAGTTCGGCTTTGGTCGATGGGATCATAGTGACTTCAGCGCCTTCCGACTTGAGGCCAGTGGCGTCCAGAGCATCTTTAACCTGGCCCAGCACTTCCCAGGCGGTGAAGACGTCAATTGCACCGTCATCGTAGGTCACCACGTCGTCAGCACCGGCTTCCAGCGCCGCGTCCATCACTGCATCTTCTTCCAGGCCCGGAGCGTAAGAGATCACCCCTTTCTTGGTGAACAGATAGGCAACGGAGCCATCGGTCCCCAGGTTACCGCCGGTTTTGGTGAAGGCGTGACGCACTTCAGAAACGGTACGGTTACGGTTATCACTCAGGCACTCAACCATCACCGCGCTGCCGCCAGGACCGTAACCTTCATAAATGATGGTTTCCATGTTGCTGTCGTCATCGCCGCCCACGCCGCGTGCAATCGCACGGTTCATGGTATCGCGCGTCATGTTGTTTGCCAGCGCCTTATCCATCGCAGCACGCAAACGCGGGTTAGATCCTGCATCACCGCCGCCCAGTTTGGCAGCCGTCACCAGCTCACGAATAATTTTGGTAAAAATTTTACCGCGTTTAGCATCCTGAGCAGCCTTGCGGTGCTTGGTATTCGCCCACTTACTATGTCCTGCCATTTTACTCTTGTCTCCAAATTAACACCGGACAGGCTATCGTGCTGGCGATTTTCTCCCCTGGCAGTGCTCGCAATGCTCACGTACATGAGTACGCTCCGCTTTCTGCGCGCTGGCGGTGAAGAAACTCGCTGCGCCGATAACGCCTGAACGTTTGGTTAAGTTCAAAATATAAAAACAAAATTAGACTACAAATTCTTCAATTGCCTGGCGATTACTCCAGGACTTGGTAAGCGCAGCGGCCTCGGCTGGCGCAAGCCAGCGAAAGGCCAGATGCTCGCTCAACACGATGTCTCTTTCTGTCGGCAGCGCCAGGGTAAACCAGTGTTCGCGGTTATGAGTGATACCCGGCGCGTAGCGATGACGGAAGTGCGCAAAGATTTCAAATTCTATATGACGCTGGCGATCCACTAATGTGAACTGCCCGGCGTTAATATCAATTCCCGTCTCTTCCCACACTTCCCGCCGCGCGGTGTCTTCCCGGCTTTCGTCCGGCTCCTGACTGCCGGTAACCGACTGCCAGAAATCGACATCATCGCGCCGCTGCAGCATCAGCACCCGTCCGGTGTCCTGCGCATAAATCACCACCAGCACCGAAACCGGATGCTTAAACGTCATTATTCGCTCTCAGCCGGTTTTTCTTTTTTCACCACGTCAATACCCAACTCGGCGAGTGACGCCGGGTTAGCAAAGCTTGGCGCTTCGGTCATCAGACAGGCCGCAGCGGTGGTTTTCGGGAAGGCGATAACGTCACGGATATTTTCGGTGCCGGTCAGCAGCATGGTCAAACGATCCAGGCCGAAAGCCAGGCCGGCATGCGGAGGCGTACCAAACTTCAGCGCATCCAGCAGGAAGCCGAACTTCTCCCGCTGTTCCTTTTCAGCAATGCCGAGAATGCCAAATACGGTCTGCTGCATCAGGCCGTTGTGGATACGCACGGAACCGCCGCCCACTTCATAACCGTTGATCACCATATCGTAGGCGTTAGCGATAGCCGTTTCCGGTGCCGCTTTCAGCTCGTCCGGGGTCATCTCTTTCGGCGCGGTGAACGGATGGTGCATGGCGCTCAGGCCGCCCTCACCGTCTTCTTCGAACATTGGGAAGTCAATAACCCACAGCGGTTTCCACGCGGCTTCGTCGGTAATTTTCAGGTCCCGGCCCAGCTTCAGGCGCAGCGCACCCAGCGCATCGGTCACCACTTTGGCACTGTCGGCACCGAAGAAGATCATATCGCCGTCGGCGGCCTGAGTACGATCCAGAATAGCTTCAACGATCTCAGCGGTCAGGAACTTGGCAACCGGGCTGGTAATGCCTTCCAGGCCTTTCGCGCGTTCGTTGACCTTGAAGTAGGCCAGGCCTTTCGCGCCGTAGATTTCGATAAACTTGCCGTACTCATCAATCTGTTTACGGCTCAGCTGGGCTCCGCCCGGCACGCACAGTGCGGCAACGCGGCCTTTGGCATCGTTAGCCGGGCCGGAGAAGACTTTAAACTCCACGTCTTTCAGCAGATCGGCAACGTCCACCAGCTCCATCGGGTTACGCAGGTCCGGCTTATCGGAACCGTAGCGACGCATCGCTTCTGCGAAGGTCATCTGCGGGAAGTCGCCCAAATCAACGGACTTCACGTCCTGCCACATATCGCGCACCAGACGCTCCATGATCTCACGCACCTGTGGCGCGGTCATAAAGGAGGTTTCGACGTCGATCTGGGTGAATTCCGGCTGACGATCCGCGCGCAGGTCTTCATCACGGAAACATTTTACGATCTGATAGTAGCGATCGAAGCCGGACATCATCAGCAGCTGTTTAAACAGCTGTGGCGACTGCGGCAGCGCATAGAATTTACCTTTGTGGACGCGACTTGGCACCAGATAGTCACGCGCGCCTTCCGGCGTAGCTTTGGTCAGCATCGGCGTTTCAATATCCAGGAAGCCGTGATCGTCCATAAAGCGGCGAACAAAACTGGTGATCTTCGCACGGGTTTTCAGGCGATTTGCCATGTCCGGGCGGCGCAGATCCAGATAGCGATACTTGAGACGCGCTTCTTCGCTGTTAGTCTGGTTGGAATCCAGCGGCAGCGGCTCAGAGCGGTTGATGATGGTCAGGTCGGTGGCAAAGACTTCGATCTCACCGGTAGCCATATCGCTGTTTTTGTTTTTTTCGTCACGCGCACGCACAGTGCCGGTGATCTGAATACAGAATTCATTACGCAGCTCGGAAGCCTGGCGGAACGCATCCTGACGATCCGGGTCGAAGAACACTTGAACGATGCCTTCACGGTCACGCATATCAATAAAGATCAGGCTACCCAGATCGCGGCGGCGATTAACCCAGCCGCACAGTGTCACCTGCTGCCCTACATGAGACAGGTTGACCTGTCCACAATACTTAGTACGCATAACGATATCCTTTTAACTTCACCGCTGCGGGCACGGCATCTTAAAGAAAACCCGGCCCGGAGGGGGCTGCTGCCGCGAAAAATGGCGGCCATTATAATGGAAAACAGTGCACAGGATAAGTGCTGTCGAGAAGGCAAAGCGGCAGAAAAGCAGCAAGATGCGTTGATACCGGCTAAAGCGGTCAACAAAGCAACGGTCGCCGCGTTTAGCCGAAGAATCTTCGTGCTGAAATATCGGCAACCGCCCCGGTCGATGACATACACGTTAACAAATTCCCCCGCGCTCCCCACACAGTTATAGTCGCGCAGCAGGCACATTGCTTTGTATTCTTTCTGATTTCCCCCACTCTTCCGGAGAATCACGATGTTTAAACTTAACCCACAGACTACCGCGCTGGTACTTATCGATCTTCAGGAAGGTATTCTGCCCTTCGCCGGTGGCCCGCACAGTGCTGACACGGTGGTAGCCAAGGCCGCAATGCTGGCAGAAAAGTTCCGCGCGCTAAACGCACCGGTCGTGCTGGTTCGCGTGGGCTGGTCGGCCGATTTTGCCGAAGCGCTGAAACAGCCGGTGGATGCGGCCGCTCCGGGCGGCACGCTACCGGAAAACTGGTGGACCTTCCCACCCGCACTGGGCACGCAGCCCGGTGACATTCAGGTGACCAAACGCCAGTGGGGGGCCTTCTACGGCACCGATCTTGAGCTACAGCTGCGCCGCCGCGGTATCGATACCATTGTGCTTGGCGGCATCTCCACCAATATCGGCGTGGAATCCACCGCACGTAACGCGTGGGAGCTGGGCTTTAACCTGGTGATCGCCGAAGACATTTGCAGCGCCGGCAGCAGCGAGCAGCACCGCAGCAGCGTTGAATGGATCTTCCCGCGCATCGCCCGGGTTCGTCAGTCTGATGAAGTGATCGCCGCGCTGTAACCTGTCCGCGACCGGAGAGATCCGTTCCTGCCAGATTTGCACTCCGCCCGCCGCACCGCTACAGTCGCTCAATCAAAATGTAACAGGATTTATGATGACACCGCTCTATCTTGGGCTGCCGCAGTGGCAACATCCGCAGTGGAAAAAGCTGGGTATGGCCACGCTGGAAGATTACGCCCGCTATTTTAACTGCGTGGAGGGGAACACCACGCTGTACGCCCTGCCGCGCCCGGAGGTGGTTCAGCGCTGGCGTGCCATGACCCACGATGATTTCCGCTTCTGCTTCAAGTTTCCGGCCACCATCAGTCATCAGGCGGCGCTCAGGCAGTGCGGCGACTTAACGGCGGAGTTCTTCGCGCTGATGGCACCACTGGCCGGTCGCCTGGGCCAGTACTGGCTCCAGCTGCCCGCCGCCTTCTCTCCTGCCGATTTGCCCGCACTGTGGGCCTTTCTGGACTCGCTGCCCTCGGAGTTCCATTACGGGGTGGAAGTGCGGCATGCTGAATTTTTTACTAAAGGCGAAGCTGAACGCGCGCTCAACCGGGGGCTGCATCAGCGCGGCGTTAACCGGGTGATTCTGGATACCCGCGCGGTACACGCGGCAAAACCCTCTACTCCGGCCATCGTTGACGCGCAGCGGAAAAAACCCAAACTGCCGGTCCATGCGGTGATCACCGCCGGCGAGCCGATGATCAGGTTTATCGGCGGCGACAATCCGCAGGCGAATCTGCACGACTTCCGCGCCTGGCTTTCCCGTCTGCCGGAATGGTGCCAGACTACCCGTCCGTGGCTGTTTATTCATACTCCGGATATCGCCTTTGCCCCGGATCTGGTGCGCTATCTGTGGCCCGACCTGCAAAAAGCGCTACCACCGCTGGGGGATGTTCCCAACTGGCCGCAGCAGGAAACGCTATTCTGAGCAATTGGACAGCAGACGAGAAGACAGTCTTAACATTGCCCGCTATGATAGCCGCAAGATAATTCTTACATCATGGAGTGAGTCATGGTCAGCGCTCTCTACGTCGTTTTTGGTGCGTTGTTGATTATTAAATTTTCACTGGACGTGGTGCGGCTGCGCAGGCAATACCGCATATCGATTGGCGACGGTGGGGTATCGGATTTACAGCTGGCTATCCGCATCCACGGTAACGCCGTTGAGTATATTCCGCTGGCGGCACTGCTGCTGGTGGTCATGGAGATGAACGGTGCCGATATCTGGTTGATCCACCTGCTGGGGCTGTTTTTCTTCTTTGGCCGCCTGCTGCATGCCTGGGGGCTGCGCAGCCGGACGATGCTGTGGCGCCGCAACGGCATGATCCTGACTTTACTGACCCTGCTGGGGATGATTATCGTCAACCTGATCTTCCTGCCGTGGGACCTGGTACTGACTCTTCATTAACGATTTAATACGCCGCTGGCAGAAAAGATGCAGCCCGCATCGCTTTCTGCCAGAATATGCGCTTTCCGTTAGCTTCCTCCGGACTTACCACTATGTCTAACCGCGATACGCTGTTCTCAGCGCCCGTTGCCAAACTCGGCGACTGGACCTTTGACGAACGCGTTGCTGAAGTCTTTCCAGACATGATTCAGCGTTCCGTGCCCGGCTACTCCAACATTATTTCGATGATTGGTATGTTGGCCGAGCGATTTGTTCAGCCCGACACCCATGTCTACGATCTGGGCTGCTCGCTGGGCGCTGCCACGCTGTCAGTACGGCGTAACATTCAGGTCCCCGGCTGCAAAATCATTGCCGTAGACAACTCCCCGGCAATGGTCGAGCGCTGCCGCCGCCATATCGATGCCTTCCGCGCCGAGACGCCGGTAGAAGTGATTGAGGCCGATATCCGCCAGATCCCACTGGAAAATGCCTCGCTGGTGGTGCTGAACTTCACCCTGCAGTTCCTCGCGCCCGAAGAGCGTCAGCAGCTGTTAAACACCATTTATCAGGGGCTGAAGCCCGGCGGTGCGCTAGTGCTGTCGGAGAAGTTCAGCTTCGAAGATGCCGATGTTGGCGAACTGTTGTTCAACATGCACCACGACTTTAAGCGCGCCAACGGCTACAGCGAACTCGAAATCAGCCAGAAGCGCAGCATGCTGGAAAACGTGATGCTGACCGACAGCGTGGAAACCCATAAAGCGCGCCTGCGTCAGGCCGGTTTTCAGCACGCCGAAGTCTGGTTCCAGTGCTTTAACTTTGGCTCGCTGGTCGCACTGAAGGCGGGTGATGCCTGATGGATTTTGGAAACTTTTATCAGCTTATCGCCAAAGGCCCGCTGGCTCCGTGGCTCGAAACGCTGCCCGCGCAGATCGCCACCTGGCAACGTGAATCGCTGCACGGGCATTTCAAGAACTGGGATCGTTCGGTGGAATACCTGCCTTCACTGACGCCGGAAACGCTGGATCTGCTGCATAGCGTCACCGCCGACAGCAGCCAGCTGACCGAACGCCAGCGCGGTGGAATCGAAAAACTATTGCGCAATCTGATGCCGTGGCGCAAGGGCCCTTACTCGCTGTACGGCGTCAATATTGATACCGAATGGCGTTCAGACTGGAAGTGGCAGCGCGTTCTGCCGCATATTTCGCCGCTGGCCGGGCGCACGGTGCTGGATGTGGGCTGCGGCAGCGGCTATCACATGTGGCGCATGATCGGGGCCGGCGCCCATCTGGTGGTGGGCATTGACCCGATGCAGCTGTTCCTTTGCCAGTTCGAGGCGGTACGCAAGCTGTTAGGCGGCGATCAGCGCGCACATCTGCTGCCGCTTGGTATTGAACAACTTCCTGAACTGAAGGCATTTGATACCGTGTTTTCGATGGGCGTACTCTATCACCGCCGCTCCCCGCTCGATCACCTCTATCAGCTAAAAAACCAGCTGGTCAGCGGCGGCGAGCTGGTGTTGGAAACGCTGGTGATTGAAGGCGATGACCAACAGGTACTGGTACCGGGTGAGCGCTACGCGCAGATGCGCAACGTCTACTTCATTCCGACCACCGGCGCGTTAAAAAACTGGCTGGAGAAGTGCGGTTTTACTGACGTGCGCATTGCCGATTATTCGGTTACCAGTACCGACGAGCAGCGCCGCACCAGCTGGATGACCAGCGAATCACTGGCCGAATTTCTTGACCCCAACGATCTCACCAAAACCGTTGAAGGCTATCCGGCTCCGCTGCGTGCGGTGCTGGTGGCGACCAAACCCTGAGTGAATAACAGGCCCGCTCGGCGGGCCTGTCGCAGCACGCCGCACCGTTTCCGGCAATCCCTTCCCGCATTTACTCTGATCTGGCTCAATGCGAATGATAACTTTATCGGAAAGCATATTTTTCAATAACATTACAATTGCCAAAACGTTACGGTAGTGGACAGAAACAATTTCATTCACCTGAACGGAGTATCTGGTAAGAGTAAATTTGTTTTTTCTTCCCCGCGTAAATATATCCAGGGCGCAGGCATGATTACCCAGCTGGGTGAAAATCTTGCCGACCTCGGCAGTAGCGCATTCATCGTCGCCGATAAGATCGTCTGGGGGCTGATCGGCAAGCAGGTTCGGGAATCCCTGGCCGCCAGCCACGTTGAGTTTCACTATGAAGAGTTCAACGGCGAAGCCTCCAGCAACGGAATCACCCGCCTCGCCAAACTGGCGAAAAGCAGCGGCACCGCCGTGGTAGTTGGTCTTGGCGGCGGGAAAACCCTCGATACGGTGAAAGCCGTTGCCGACGAGCTGAAACAGCCCGTCGCCATCGTGCCCACCGTCGCCTCTACCGATGCACCGTGCTGTCGGTGATCTACACCGACAGCGGCGTATTCGAAATACGTGCGCTTCTATCGCGCCATTAACATGCCGACCACGCTAAAAGAGCTGCATCTCGACAATGCCAGTTGGGAAAGCCTGTTAAAAATCGGTGAACTGGCCAACAGCGATGGCGATACGCTGAAAAACCTTAACCCGAACCTGAGCGCCGAAGATATCGCCAATGCCATTCTGGCCGTTGATACGTTCAGCCAGTCGGTGAAATAACCCTGCCCGGGACCGGTCTTACGGCTGGTCCCAGTATTCATAGCGGCTCGCGGCGGCGATATTGCGCCGGAACATGCCCACCGCCGACACTTCCATCTCCCGCGAATAGCTCAGCGTACAGTTTCCACGCTCGTCCCACAGCTGGCATTCGTCCAGCGTCGTGGTGGCGCTAAACGGGTTATATTCGCGGATATTCACCCCCAGCTCGCGCCCCTGCTTATCATAATTCCACTGAATAGTACTGCGTTCAGACCCTGACGACACCAGCTGATTTTTATCATTCCAGCGATAGAGATATTCGCCGTTACTGCTGTTGTCCGTCCCGCGGGCAACGCTGCGGATCAGCCGGTCACGGCGGTCATAATCGTTGACCGTCTCCGTGAAGCCCTCTTCTCCCTGCATCACAAACTGCTCGGATGCGCTGGTAATGCTGCCATTCCGCCCGGCGAAATAGAGTGTGGTGCCCTGCTTATGGTGCAGCACCGCTTCAGCGTCATCACGCAGGGCGAAGACGGTAATCTCGTAGCGCGCCTGCCAGCCGACACTGACCCGTTCTATTTTCATATCGAGCTTGAATCGGGTATTGGCGTCCTGCTTGTCGTAGCTGATATCGGCCTGTGTCAGCACGCCGCAGCGATCAAACTTTCCCAGCATGCGCTTTTGCTGATCGACATCTTTACCGAACTCACCGACGATAAACTGTTTCATCGGCCCTTTGGCCGTGCCGCCAAGCAGCAGCAGATTATTGTTGTCATTTATTTGCTGCTGATTAACCGCACAGCGGGGAAGCTGGACTTTCGTTTTGTTTGTCGCCGCAGTGGCCGTTTGCATAACCAGTAAACCTGATATTAAGACCAGGACACAGCTCGTCTTCCTCGTTCTCATCACGACTCTCGCAACAGTCTGAAAATCCATAGGGATAAGTGTATAAGCAACCGCCTTATATCGGCATTGCCATGATGCTTAAACGGCAAAAAAAACCCCAACAAATCATGCTGGGGTCTGGTACTTGCAAACATCACGTCAGGGTTCGGCGTGCTGCGCGGCAAAATCTTTTATCATCAGGCGACTCGTATCGGTGAACCCAGAGTGATAACGCTTTTCATGGCTTCTACTACGTCACCATCGACCACACTGCGGCTGAACTCATCGTTTTCAGCCTCGGAACACATAGAAACACCGGCTTTACGGTAGCGCATCGGTGATGAAATTCGCTGGCTGGCAGAACTGTGCAGTTCAGTAATACCCGCATCAATAAACTTCTGTAAATTGCTTAAGCGTACTCCCGCACCTGCCATGATTTTTGGACCTTGAGTAATACGAGTTAGTTCCCTTAATAACGGTAATCCGCTTTCGGCACTTTGCTGCTGACCAGAAGTCAGTATCCTTGCCACACCCAAATCCGTAAGCTGTTCAAGCGCCATCAGCGGGCTGTGGCAGAGATCGAACGCACGGTGAAAGGTGACGTCCATCCCGGTGCATAAAGGCATTATTTGCAACATGCGCGTCAGATCGATATGTCCGTCGAGATCCAAAAATCCCACCACTACGCCGGGGAAACCCAGCTCGCGGATAAAAGCGATATCCGATTTAATCTGCTCAAATTCAGTGACACTGTAACAAAAATCCCCACTGCGCGGACGTACAATTGGATGAACCGGTATGGACACGTGCTCTCTTGCGGCCATCAGTGTTCCCGCTGACGGCGTTAATCCCCCCTCAGCAGGGGACGCGCAAAGCTCTATTCGATCGGCACCAGCTTGCTCCGCTACCCGTGCGCAATCCACCCCATAGCAGCATACTTCCAGTTTTTGCATTCCATTCTCCTGTTAATTACTGCTGGCTGGTTGTTTATTCACAGACAGATCTCTAGTCTGGCGTGAAGCAATACTGATTTATATTTTAACGGGAATCATTAGCATGGCATTCGATTTTGACCAACGGATAGACCGCCGTCACAGCGATAGTCTTAAATGGCGAAAATATGGTGATCGGGATATCCTTCCGCTGTGGGTGGCCGATACCGATTTTCGTTCGGCAGACTGCATTACGGCAGCACTTCAGCAGCGTGTTGCCCATGGTGTGTTCGGTTACGGTTTTCCGCCGGAAGCGCTGATCGAAGTCGTTATTGAGCGCATGGCACGTCGCTATGGATGGCAGATCCAGCCGGAATGGCTGGTATTTTTACCCGGCGTCGTTTGCGGCCTTAATCTGTGCGTGCGGGCATTTACCTCGCCGCAGGAAAGCACCCTCGCCCCGACGCCGATCTATCCCCCATTCCGCCAGGCGGCAAAACTCGCCAACCGCGCACAGCTGAATATTCCTCTGCGACTGCAGGAGCAGCGCTGGGTGCTGGATCTGGACGCGCAGGAATCGCAGCTGAACGGCACTGAAAAACTGCTGATGCTCTGCAATCCGCAAAACCCCGGCGGTACGGTGTATCGCCGCGAAGAGCTCGAAGCACAGCTGCGTTTCGCCCAGCGCCATAACCTGATCGTTTGTTCAGATGAAATTCACTGCGATCTGCTGCTGGAGCCCGGCGCAAAGCATATTCCGTTCGCCAGCCTCAGCGAAGATGCCGCTCAGCGATCCATTACCCTGATGTCGCCGTCAAAAACCTTCAATATTGCCGGGCTGGGTGCGTCGGTAGCGATTATTCCTAATCGCGAACTGCGCGAGCATTTTTCCCGGGAGCGCAAAGGCATGGTGCCGGATGTTGACGTGCTGGCCTACGTCGCCGCTACCGCCGCCTGGCGCGACGGACAGCCGTGGCTTGACGAAATGCTGGGCTATCTGAAGCGCAACCGCGATACGCTGGTCAATCACATTAACACCCTGCCGGCGCTGAGCATGGTGTCACCGGAAGGCAGCTACCTCGGCTGGATCGATGCAGGAAAGCTGGACGTCGCCAACCCGCAGCAGTTCTTTGAACGCCACGGGCTGGGATTCAGTGCCGGAGGGGATTTTGGTGACGAGAACTTTGTGCGCATTAATTTCGGCTGCCATCGTCTGCTGCTGGATGAGGCGCTGCGCCGCATCACGCTGGCGGTGTCTTCGCACAGTCAGGCAGACTGGTAAAACAGAGAGCCGAGCTGGTGAACCGGAAACGTCACCATCTCAGGTTAATTAATGCTGCCCGCGGCCGATCGCAGCATTTGCCGGGGCGGTTAACCCGATCGGTTTCAACTGACTTCGCTGGCGACGATCTCTTTCAGGCTCCACGGATGGAACTTGATGGTCACCTGGCCGTCGGTCACCGCCAGCGTTGGATTCGGCAGGCGTTCCCCTTCCCCTTTCGGCGCACTGCTTTTCACCGAAATGCCCTGTTGAATCAGCCCGTCATCCGCCATTAACGCCAGCGCGCGCGAACCCAGCTGTGCCTCGTCGCCGCGCAGGACGATCTCAACGTGCTCCCAGCCTTCGTGGCGATACAGTTTTGCGCCCGGCCACGGCAGTTCGATCACGCTAATCTGCCACGGGCCAACGGCCAGAGGCGTATGGAGTTCAAACAGCGCAATCGGCCTGCCGGCAATCTCCTTTTCGGAGAACAGCGTACCGCACTGTAAAAGTCCCTGCTTCCAGCGCTCGGCGGTAGTGTTCTGATGGCAGCGGACCGCAATATGGTCGGCCTCCAGAGTAGTAAGATCCAGGCCAAGGCGGCCAGCAAGATGGCTAAGGGCATTAACGAAACGCGCCAAATCTACGCTTAAATCCTGCAGTTCGGGCTGAGTAGTAATATCGGTCATCTGAAAAATCCCTGGTTACGGCTCTGGCCACGCTATGAAGGCATCTGGCGCAGAGTACGCTTTCTGTGGTTGCAGCGTATGTTACCCGAAAAGACGACAAAAACTCACCCCGTCATCGCGTTAAGGTTCCTGGAAAAACCGGCGCTAAATGCAGTATACTTCCCCCCTTGTTTTTTTAACGGCGCTGCCTCGGGTGCATTTGCCCTCGCAGGCGGCGTTGCGATCGCGGCGCGCACCCTTTGCGTGTGGGCATCTTCAGCATAATTAAGGTAACTCGGTGAATATTCAGGCCCTTCTCTCAGAAAAAGTCAGTCAGGCGATGATCGCAGTGGGTGCTCCAGCGGACTGCGAGCCTCAGGTGCGTCAGTCAGCCAAAGTGCAGTTTGGTGATTATCAGGCAAACGGCATGATGGCCGTGGCTAAATCACTGGGCATGCCGCCACGACAACTGGCAGAAAAGGTTCTGGAACAGCTGGATCTGAGCGGCATTGCCCGTAAGGTTGAGATTGCCGGTCCTGGCTTTATCAATATTTTTCTCGAACCCGCCTGGCTGGCCCAGCAGGTAGACAGCGTGCTGGCCGCGCCAAAGCTGGGTGTGGCTGACGTTAAGCCGCAGACCATCGTTATCGACTATTCCGCGCCAAATGTGGCAAAAGAGATGCACGTCGGTCACGTGCGTTCCACCATCATTGGTGATGCCGCGGTGCGTACGCTGGAGTTCCTCGGCCACAATGTCATCCGCGCTAACCACGTGGGCGACTGGGGCACGCAGTTCGGCATGCTGATCGCTTTCCTGGAAAAACAGCAGAACGAACATCATGAAGATATCGCGCTGGCCGATCTGGAAGCCTTCTATCGCGAAGCGAAACGTACCTATGACGAAGACCCGGCGTTTGCCGAGCGTGCACGTGGCTACGTGGTGAAACTGCAGGGCGGCGACGAATACTGCCGCGCCATGTGGAAAAAGCTGGTCGATATCACCATGTCGCAGAACCAGCTGATTTATGACCGCATGAACGTGACCCTGACGCGCAAAGATGTGATGGGTGAAAGCCTGTATAACGACATGCTGCCAGGCATCGTTGCCGACCTGAAAGCGAAAGGCATGGCGGTAGAGAGTGAAGGTGCCACCGT
This sequence comes from Erwinia sp. GW821-FHT03D09, assembly GCF_059420805.1. Classification (NCBI taxonomy): domain Bacteria; kingdom Pseudomonadati; phylum Pseudomonadota; class Gammaproteobacteria; order Enterobacterales; family Erwiniaceae; genus Erwinia; species Erwinia sp. GW821-FHT03D09. The sequence continues at coordinate 51,764 of NZ_JBWKUK010000004.1, read as the reverse complement.
CGTATTCCTTGATGAGTATAAAAACAAGGAAGGCGAACCGATGGGCGTGATCATCCAGAAAAAGGATGGCGGCTACCTGTACACCACCACCGATATCGCCTGCGCCAAATACCGTTATGAAACCCTGCATGCCGACCGCGTGCTGTACTACATCGATTCCCGCCAGCATCAGCACCTGATGCAGGCCTGGACGATCGTGCGCAAAGCGGGCTACGTGCCGGATTCCGTGCCGCTGGAACACCATATGTTCGGCATGATGCTGGGCAAAGACGGCAAGCCGTTCAAAACCCGCGCGGGCGGTACCATCAAGCTTTCCGACCTGCTGGATGAAGCGGTGGATCGCGCTACCAAACTGGTTGCGGAAAAGAACCCGGATATGCCAGAAGATGAGCTAAACAAGCTGGCGAACATTGTGGGTATCGGCGCCGTAAAATACGCGGATCTGTCGAAAAGCCGCACCACCGACTACATCTTCGACTGGGACAACATGCTGGCGTTTGAGGGCAACACCGCGCCGTATATGCAGTATGCCTACACCCGCGTGCTGTCGGTGTTCCGCAAAGCGGGCATCGACGAGAACGGCATCAGCGGCACAACGCTGATCGCTGAAGATCGTGAAGCCGCGCTGGCCGTTCGACTGCTGCAGTTCGAAGAAACCATCACCCAGGTGGCTCGCGACGGTACGCCGCACGTGATGTGCGCCTATCTGTACGATCTGGCCGGCCTGTTCTCGGGCTTCTACGAACACTGCCCGATCCTCAGCGCGGAAGATGAAGCCACTAAGCAGGGCCGTCTGCGCCTGGCGCTGCTGACGGCTAAAACGCTGAAGCAGGGTCTGGATACGCTGGGTATTGAAACCGTAGAACGTATGTAAACTGTGCGCGGCGGCAGGCCCGTTATACCTGCCGTCCTGTAGCAAAAAAACCCAGCCGGATTCAACCGGCTGGGGTTTTTTATGGCTTACCGGTCAGGCGAGTCGGGTGAAGCTCACCACCTTCTTTTCTTCACTCTCCTGCTCGCTGCGCGGCTTCAGCGCCTTAAGATCCTGCAGATAGCTTTTACGCCAGTGGGAAATGTCATTTTGCCGCAGCACCGCCATCATGTCGTTGTAGCGTGAAATACGCTCGGTGCGCGACATGGTCAACGCGCGGTCCAGCGCGGCTGCCACTTCATCGCGGTCGTAAGGATTAACGATTAACGCCGAGGTCAGTTCGTTTGCCGCACCGGCAAAGCGTGACAGCACCAGCACGCCGGGGTCGTCCGGGTCCTGTGCGGCAACGTACTCTTTTGCCACCAGATTCATACCGTCTCGCAACGGCGTGACCAGGCCAATATCGGTCAGGCGGAAGATCTTCATCAGCAAACGACGGTCAAAATGCTGATTCAGATAGTAGAGCGGGGTCCAGCCCAGGGTACCATATTTACCGTTGATCCGCCCTGCTTCGGTTTCCAGCTGGTGGCGAATATCCTGATAGGCCTGCACGTCACCGCGTGAAGTCGGGGCAATCTGCGAGTAGCGAATTTTCCCACGATGCTGCGGGAAGTTTTCCAGCAGCGCTTCATAGGCAAGGAAACGTTCCGGCAGACCTTTAGAGTAATCCAGCCGCTCGCAGGCGATAATATTCTGCGCATCGCCGAGATCCTTCTTCATCGCCACCATTTTCGGCGGCAGCGGGCCTTCAGCCATCTCTTTAATACTGTCCGGCTCTATCCCGATAGGATACACCTCGGTAGCAAAGCGATTGCCGAAGGCACGATGCTGTTTCCCCTCGGTTTGTAGCGAAGTCAGCAGAGAGACACACTCCAGAAACGCAATACGGTCGCTTTCAGTCTGGAAGCCCAGCAGATCGTAGTCGCACATCATCTCCAGCAGTTCGGCATGGGGCGGCAGCGCGTTGAAAATTTCCGGCGTCGGGAACGGAATATGTAAGAAGAAACCAATGCGGTTAGCCACCCCAAGTGCTCGCAGCTCGGCGGCAAACGGCAACAGATGATAGTCATGTATCCACAGTACGTCATTCGGCTTCAGCAGCGGCATCAGGCGCTGTGCCAGCAGTTTATTCACCCGGCTGTAGCCTTCCCAGGCTTCACGCTGAAAATTAACCAGATCCAGACGATAGTGAAAGGCAGGCCACAGCACCGCATTGGAAAATTGCAGATAGTAAAGATCGTAATCATTTTGATTCAGGCCAAACGACGCGTAGGTGATACCGTCGTGCTCCAGCATCGACAGCTCATCATCATCTTCCCCGATCTCGTTAATGTTACCGTTCCAACCGAACCAGACGCCGCCGGTGGTTTTCAGTGCATCAACGATGCCCACCGTTAAACCTCCGGCGCTAACCTTACTGCCATCGGGAACAGCAATTCGATTCGATACGACCACTAAACGACTCATAACGTTTCACTCCTTACCGACGCCTGCGCGCCCTGATCTAATTTTAATCTTGTGAGTTCCAGCCAGTGCCAGACCGCGCTAACATCCGGCAAATAGCCGCGTGCTTCGCTGGTGCCTGCACCCACCTTCACGGAAACGCCCTCCATTGCGTTAACAACCTTAAATCCGGCCTCATCAGTTAAATCATCTCCGACGAATACCGGGATGCGCCCCAAAAACGGGGGCTGCTTCATAAAGTACTTGATTGCGGCACCTTTGCTGACGCCGTCCGGCTTCAGTTCAATGACGCATTTTCCCGGCTGCTGAACCAGCTCAGGAAAGCGGGCAACCAGCCCCTCCGCCAGTTGCTGAATGGCCTGCTGATGCTCCGGTGCCCGCCGGTAATGCAGCGCAAACGCCATGCCTTTGCTTTCCAACTGGGTTCCGGGCAGCGCGGCAATAGCCGGTTCCAGTTCGGCGGTCAACAGGCCAACCGTCTCAGGTGACAGGGCGATGCGATTGATATTCCCCTCGCCATCGCGCCTTTCGGCACCGTGTACGCCCGCCAACGGCAGTACAAGCGGCTCCACCAGTGCATCCAGCTCCCGCATCGGTCGTCCGGAAATCAGCGCCAGCGCGCCGTTGCAGTGGCTGGCCAGCCGCGCCAGATTATCGCGCACCGGGTCCGGGACAGAGACATCCTCAGGCCGCGATTTAATCGCCGCCAGGGTACCATCCACATCAAAAAAGAACGCATAACGTGCCGGTTCCAGTGGGGGAACGAATTCTGTTTTGCTCACACATTCCTCCTGATTAGGCATAGGGAAACCATTCGCGCGAGAAGGGGAAAACTCAGTGAAATTGTGATCGTCGGGCAGGATAAAAATGGCCTGAATGGAGGTAATTCTCGACTACGGTGTTTCTCTCCCTGATAGAAATCAGACTCTGTGCGATGGAGTACTACCCTCATCCCCGACGTCCCTCAATGCGCATAACGTCAGCATTCAGTATAGTCAGAGATCGGGGGGCTGCCAGGTTTATTGAAAAATCAGTAGGTTCACGGCATAAGCGGCTACAGTGCAACCGACAAGACTCATCCCGCTAATCCGGCCGCATCAGCAGCGGGTTTACTTCCCCATGCAGATAAGACTCATTCCGTAAACCAGAGAATTTCCCGGTGATTAAATTCAGTGTGCTTTACCCCAATGCCAGCGACGCCCACTTTGACCATGATTACTACCGCAATGTGCATCTGCCGCTGATCAAAACGCGGATGGGTGATGCCTGCCTCTCTTATGAGATTGACAAGCCCTTAGGTGAAGACGCACCGTTTATCGCCGCCTGCCATATCTACTGCGCAAGCCTGGAAGCGTTTGAGCAGGTGATGGCCCCGCACGCGGAAGAATTTACCGCCGACGTGGTGAATTTTACCAACGTGACGTCGGTGAAGTTTATTTCAGAGGGGTAGTTAAGGGGTAACCGCGTTAGCGAGCATAGCCAGAAGCAGAAAGCCGAGCACACGTCAGGCGACAAATTCCAGCCCTAAAATAAACAGGCGGACCGGTGAGGTCCGCCTGACACGTCGATGACAGGGGTAACAGCCTTTACAGCAATTTTCTTTCCGCCAGATCCAGCGCAAAGTAGCTAAAGATAATATCCGCACCGGCACGCTTAATTGCGCCGAGGCTTTCCAGCACCACGTCGGTTTCACTGATAGCGCCAGCTTGCGCGGCAAACTTAATCATCGCGTACTCACCGCTCACCTGATAGGCGGCCAGCGGCAGACGGCTGTGCTCGCGCACGTCGCGCAGAATATCCAGGTAAGCACCCGCCGGTTTCACCATCAGCGCGTCGGCGCCTTCGGCTTCATCGATCAGCGACTCGCGAATGGCTTCGCGGCGGTTCATCGGGTTCATCTGGTAAGTTTTACGATCGCCCTTCAGCGAGGTCCCGGCCGCTTCACGGAACGGGCCGTAGAAGGATGACGCGAACTTGGTGGAGTAGGACATGATCGCCGTGTCGGTGAATCCGGCAGCATCCAGCGCCGCGCGGATCGCTGCAACCTGGCCATCCATCGCCGCGGATGGCGCGATAAAGTCGGCACCGGCCTGCGCGGCCACTACCGCCTGCTTGCCGAGGTTAATCAGCGTCGCATCGTTATCCACGCAGTGGTCGTGCAGCACGCCGCAGTGGCCGTGGCTGGTATATTCGCAGAAGCAGGTATCGGACATCACAATCATCTCCGGCACCGTGTCTTTACAGATACGCGACATGCGCGCCACCAGGCCATTCTCATTCCAGGTATCGCTACCCGTCGCGTCGGTATGATGAGAAATACCAAAGGTCATCACTGAACGCACACCGGCTTTGGCAATCCGCTCGATCTCATACGCCAGGCGCTTTTCAGGAATACGCATCACGCCCGGCATCGCGGCGATCGGCTTGTAATCATCCAATTCTTCCTCAACGAAAATGGGCAGCGCCAGATCGTTCAGGCTGAGGCTGGATTCCTGGAACAGGGAGCGAAGAGAAGCGGACTGGCGTAAGCGTCTAGGACGCTGGATGAGAGAATTCGTAGGCAAAACAACCTCGGTTTAACGACTCAGTCACCGGCAAAATCACGCGGCGGTGATGATAAAAGTGAATAGTGCGCTAACACTATACCTCCGGGCAACAGATGACAATCTTTGTGGAAATTAAAATTACCTGCGCCTTAACGGCACAGAGTGCTTTGTTCGCTACAGAAAATTCACAATTTTTCCCCCTTCCCTTCACAGAGGCTGGTATTCTGCTGTGGCTCCTGCCGTTTTGACTTTCATTATGAACATCAAAGGGAATCAAACATGTCTGACGTTCGTCCGCTCAAATTCGTGACTCTACTGGGCAGCCTGCGCAAAGCCTCGCTCAATGCCATTGTTGCTCACAGCCTGCCCGAACTGGCACCTGCCGGAGTGGAAATCAGTCCGCTGGGTTCCGTGGCTGACTTCCCCCACTACGATGCCGATATTCAGGCGGAAGGTTTCCCGGAAGCCGTGCTGGCCATGGGGGCGGCAATTGCGGCCGCTGACGGGGTGATTATCGTCACGCCGGAATATAACTATTCGGTTCCCGGTGCGCTAAAAAACGCCATCGACTGGCTGTCGCGCCTGCCGGACAGCCCGCTCTCGGGTAAACCGCTGGCGATCCAGACCGTCTCCCCCGGTGCTATCGGCGGCGCGCGTGCGCAGTATCATCTGCGCCAGAGCCTGGTGTTCCTCAATGCTAACGTCATTAACAAGCCGGAAATCATGATCGGCCAGGCGGGCAGCCGTATCGACGCGGAAAAAGGCACCGTCAGCGATGAGAGCACCCGCCATCATCTGACGGCGCAGCTGGAAGCACTGGCTAAGCTGGCCCGCCTCCCGGGCTAAGCCTCCCGGTCAGCCCGGGTTTTCAGCAACAAAAAAAGCCGGGATAATCCCGGCTTTAACAATGCAGACGATCAGAAGAAGCCGAGCGGCTGCACACTGTAGCTGACCAGCAGATTTTTGGTCTGCTGATAGTGATCGAGCATCATTTTGTGGGTTTCGCGGCCAATACCGGATTTTTTATAGCCGCCAAACGCCGCATGTGCCGGGTAAAGGTGGTAACAGTTAGTCCACACGCGTCCGGCCTTAATAGCCCGTCCAACGCGGTAGGCTCGATTGATATCGCGGGTCCAGACACCCGCCCCCAGGCCATAAATCGAGTCGTTGGCAATCGCAATCGCCTCGGCTTCATCTTTAAAGGTGGTAATGCCCACGACCGGCCCAAAGATCTCTTCCTGGAATACGCGCATGCTGTTATTCCCTTTCAGGAGCGTCGGCTGAATGTAATAGCCGCTATTCAGATCGCCCTCCAGTTTTTCTATCCCGCCACCGGTCAGCACTTCAGCGCCCTCTTTCTGCGCGATGTCCAGATAGGAAAGAATCTTATCAAACTGCTGCCGGGAGGCCTGCGCGCCGACCATGGTATCGGTATCCATCGGATCGCCACGCCGGATGGTTTTCACCCGCTTCATCACCGCCGCCATAAAGGGTTCGTAGATGGATTCCTGCACCAGCGCGCGTGAAGGACAGGTGCAGACTTCGCCCTGATTGAGGAAGCCAAGCACCACACCCTCCGCCGCTTTTTCGATAAACGACTCTTCCGCCTGCATGATGTCTTCGAAGAAGATATTCGGTGATTTGCCACCCAACTCAACGGTGGACGGGATCAGATTTTTCGCCGCCAGTTCCAGAATATGGCCCCCGGTTGCCGTTGAACCGGTAAAGGCCACTTTGGCTATGCGCGGGTTGGAAGCCAGCGCTTCACCCGCCTCTTTGCCGTATCCGTGGATCACGTTGAGCACGCCCTTCGGCAGCAGGTCGGCAATCACCTCGACGAACAGAGTGATGGACAGCGGCGTCTGCTCGGCCGGTTTCAGCACCACGCAGTTGCCCGCGGCCAGCGCCGGGGCCAGTTTCCAGGCCGCCATCAGCAGCGGGAAGTTCCAGGGAATAATCTGCGCCACCACGCCCAACGGCTCGTGGAAGTGATAGGCGGCGGTAAATTCATCAATTTCAGCGGCGGTGCCCTCCTGCGCGCGCAGACAGCCGGCAAAGTAGCGGAAGTGATCCACCGCCAGCGGCATATCGGCGGCCAGCGTTTCACGCACCGGCTTGCCGTTATCCCAGGTTTCATTCACGGCGAGGTATTCCAGCTTCTCTTCCAGCCGGTCAGCGATTTTCAGCAGGGTCAGAGATCGCGCCTGCACCGAGGTTTTACCCCAGGTATCAGCGGCGGCGTGGGCAGCATCCAGCGCTTTTTCAACATCGTCTTTATCGGAGCGCGGAAACTGGCCGATATCCGAACCATTAACCGGCGAAGTATTAGTAAAATACTGACCGTTAACCGGCGGCACAAACTCACCGTTGATGAAGTTGCCATACTGCGGTTTAAGCACGATCAGGGAATCTTTACTGCCCGGATAAGCGTAGCGCATCATCGTTCTCCTGTTGAAATTCACATCACTCGGCTACATTGATTAACAATGAAGTAATTAATTATTAACATTGTTGATAAAGGCGAGAATGCCAGATCGCGCCAGCGGAAACTGTGACGAAGCCGGAAGGAAATGTGGATTTTACGGATCGGATGTGAGGTGGCTCACGAAGAGCCACCGGCTAACTCGGGGGATGCCTAAGCGCGTTTCGCCGCAGGCTGCTGCAGCTGCCAGAAGTCCTGCAACAGCTGGCGTGGCCATTCCGGCTCCGGCTGATTGTGCATCAGTTTTCTCGCCTGCTCTTCACCCAGGCTGTTGTGCAAACAGGCGGTCATGATCTCGCCGGTAAATTCAGGGTGAAACTGTACCGATAGCGCCTGCGGGGAATAGCGGATAACCTGGCAGGGCTCCAGCGCAGAACGGGCCAGAATCTGCGCGCCCGGCGGCGGGGTCAGCACCGACTGACGATGGGAGAGCCAGGCGGAAAAATGCTGCGGCAGCGAAGCCAGCAGCGGGTCCTGATGCCGCGCCGCACTGGATTCCAGCTGCTGTAGCCCGCGCTCCCAGCCGTTCGGATTATCGCCAACCTTACCGCCCAGCGCATAGGCCATCAGCTGATGACCGTAGCAGACGCCAAGCAGCGGCAGCTTTTCCGCCACCAGATGGCGCACCCAGGCGGCGGTGCGTTCACTCCAGTCGGCATGATCGGTCACCATCGCCCAGGAACCGCTCAGAATGGCGGCGGAAATGGTTGCCGGGTCGGGCAACGCTTCGCCCAGATCCGGCCGCACCACGATATACTCACCGGCAGACAGGCCAAGCGCCTGCACAAACCACAGCTGCTGATCGCCCACCAGCTCACTGACCGGCAGCGGCGGCGTTTCAAGTTGGATAATGGCTAACGGTAACTTCACGCTTATCTCTCCTGGCTGAGTACGATTCCCAGTCTCTTATCCTGACACTTTGCTTGCTAACTGTCTTATAACTTTTCTGGCAAATTGTAAACAAAGCATCAGCTTAAGCCGCCGCGTATTTAGCGCCTTTTACGCGATGGCGTGCTGAAAAAAAGTGGCACTTTAGCGCTTCATTTGCTGTATTTCATGCCATGATATTCAGGAGTGAAACGTTATTTTAAGGATTGTGCAGTGGCGCTGCGGCATTTTTTTCTGATACTTCTGGTGGTATCAATCTGGGCATTCAACAATATCGCCATCAAATGGGGCCTGATGGACCTTCCCCCGTTGATGATCACCACCCTGCGCTTTGTGGTGGTGGCGCTGATTCTGGTGCCGTTTACCCGCGTGAATCTTCAGCAGCTGCGTTATCTTATCGTCCTGGCCTTTACCTTTGGCTTTATGCACTTTTCGCTACTCTTTATCAGCCTCAACAACACCGATGCCGGAACGGCGGCGGTGATTGTCCAGCTCGGTACGCCGATTGCTATGCTGCTGGCGATGGTGATCCTGAAAGAGAAGCTGCGGCTCGTCCAGCTGGCGGGAATCGCGATTTCACTGAGCGGCGTGGTAGTGCTGTCCGGCAGCCCGACAATCCCCAACTGGTGGGTGCTGGTTCTGCTGCTGCTGAGCGCGCTGGGCTGGGCGATCAGCAATATGATTGTGAAAAAATCACCGCCAATCAGCCCGCTGACGATGACCGGCTGGCTGTCATTTCTGGCGATACCCATCGTTGGCTGCGCTTCCTGGCTGACCGAATCCGATCAGCTGACGCTGCTGGTTAACTCTTCCTGGCGTGGCTGGTTCAGCATTCTGTTTAGCGCTATAGGTTCGTCGATTGTGGCGTATTCGTTGTGGTACAGCCTGCTGAAGCACTATAACGTCAACCTGATCATGCCTTACTCCCTCCTGACGCCGGTGCTGGCGGTGATCATGGGCGTGCTGGTGCTCGGCGATGAGATGAACGGTTTCAAGGCTGCGGGCTCGCTGCTGGTTATTCTTGGAACGGCAATTGCGGTGATCAACCTGCGCAATCTGCGTATGCATGCAAAACTGGCGCGGTTCCGCTATGCGGGGCGCAGCAAACGACATTAAATATTTCCGGGGGTTGATATGAACGATCGGATAACCGCCGAGCTCTGGCAGCAGCTGTGGCAGGGATTGCGCAATTCATTATCTCCTCCGCCCCCACTGACGATAACCGGCCGCCAGGCGCTGGTGTCCGCTTATCCGGTCAGTGAACTGGCCACCACCAGCATCGCGCTGGCTGCCCAGGCCGTCGCCAGCCTGATCGATAACCCCCAGCCGCTGCACGTTGACTATGCCCTCTCGTCGCGCTGGTTCCAGCATGCCATTCGCCCGATTAATCGCCCGCCAGTTTCGCTGTGGGACCCTTTTGCCGGGGATTACGCCTGTGCTGACGGTTGGACTCGCCTGCATACCAATGCCCCGCATCACCGCGAGGCGATGGAGCGCGTGATGGGCAGGCACGCGAACCGTCAGGCCCTCGTCGAGACGGTAACGCAATGGGACCGCTTCACTCTGGAGCAGGCGGTGGTGGATGCCGGTGGTTGCGCCGCCGCACCTTACGCGCAGCCAGCAATTGGGAAGATAACGCCCAGACAGGCTGCGCTGCAAAGTGGTGCTTACTCGGCTTCGCCGCCCTGCTGCTCTTCCAGCTCGGACAGCTCATCGCGCATTGCCTGCAGGGCTTCACGGCTGATTGCCGCCAGCGTGCGGTAAAACGCCGTTGAGGCGTGAGCCTCAACCTTGCCGAGAAACGCGCCGCACCACGGCATCAGGAACTCATCAAACAGAGTGACCTGTGCCAGAAACTCATCGGCCTCAGACTGATCTTCCAGCCAGGAAGAAGCCAACAGCAGTGCGCCAAAATGATCCGCCGGTCCTTCGCCCAGCGGCATACCGCGGCTGGTCAGAAAAGCGCGAACCTCCACTTCCTGCGGCCCTTCCGGCCACTGCGAACCGTACGGCGGCACCTTGCACTCGCTGCCAACAAACAGCGCGTTATAGTCAGCTGCCAGCAGCTGCGGATCGCTGTTTTCCTGCAGGCGGGTCAGCAGCTCATCCTGCTCCAGCGGCCAGTGCTGTTGCAGCTTACCTGACTGAAGCAGCGTAAACAGCGGCACCAGCAGCGGGTCCTGCGGCTGGCGGTTATACAGCGAGCCAAGGATGCGGCAGATGACAGAAAACTCATTCATTAGTTCGATTCCAAAAGTATGTCAGGGCTGAATCATACTATAGATTCGGCGGCGGCTGGGTGAAAGCGGAACTGACGCTGGCGGATTCACTCACAATCGCAGCCACTCGCACCCGCACAACCCAACTAAAACTCCGCAAACTCTTCTATAGTTTTGCCGGTGCGCAACGCGAGGAAATCGAGCAGGCGGCGCGGCGTGACGTTCAGCACGCGATCTTCCGGGAAATCCACCTCACGTATGATGCGCAGGCAGTGTTCGAAGTTACCGAGGGTAAAAGCGGTATGGGAATCGGAGCCCAGCGCCAGCCAGCCACCCGCTTCTTTTACCGCTGCGGTAACCGCGCGGCAGTTGGGTTCGCTGCCCTTGCGTGAGGTGGTAAAGGAAGAGTTGTTCAGCTCCAGCGCCACGTTGTACTTCGCCGCCGCTTCCGCTACCGCCTGAATGTCGATGGGATACTTCGGGTTGCCCGGATGGCTGATGATATGCACCAGCCCGTTAGCCATGGTGGCAATCATCGCTTTGGTATTATGTTCTTTATCCTGCGGTTGCAGCACCGGCTCGTGGAATCCGGCAACGATAATATCGATCGCTTCCAGCATCGGTCCGCTGCAGTCAATCTCGCCTTCGTTGTTTTTAATGTTCGCTTCAATACCACGTAAAATACCCACGCCGTCAATCACCCGCGGCCAGACTCTCATATTGACGAAGTGCCAGTAGTGCGGCGCATCGGCCATATCCGGGCCGTGGTCGGTGATCGCCAGCAGCTTAACGCCGCAGGTTTGCGCCTGAAGCACGTAGTCGCGGAGCGTACTGTAGGCATGGGTGCTGGCAACGGTGTGCATATGAAGGTCAACGGGATACATGTTTTTCTCCTTAATGATCAGGGCCGCGCCGCTCACTGGGCGGCCCTTATAGTTTAGTAACCGCGTTCTAAATCAACGCGGCCTTCCGGCATATGATTATTTTCAAACTGCGTAATCGCCCCTGCGATATAGTCCATAGCTTCCTCGGGTAAGGTTACAGCCGCATTATGCGGGGTGATGGCGATATCAGGATGCGACCAGAAAGGATGGTCGGCGGGCAGAGGCTCAACGTTAAAGACGTCCAGCGCGGCGGCTTTGATTTCCCCCGCCGTCAGCGCTGCCAGCAGATCGTCATCAACCACGTGCGGCCCGCGGGCCAGATTAATCAGGAACGCGCCGGGCTTCAGCTGGCTCAGCAGCTGGCGATTGATAATGCCAACGGTCTGCGGCGTATTCGGCAGTAAATTAATCAACACCTGGGTGCCGGACAGAAACTCGCCCAGCTGTTCCTGACCGTGGAAGCTGGTAACGCCGTCGATCTGCTTCGGCGAACGGCTCCAGCAACGCACCGGAAAACCCCAGTCCAGCAGACTTTTCGCCACGCTACCGCCCAGCACACCCGCGCCCAGCAGCCCGATGGAGAACGCTTCACGCTGGTTATTTTCCAGATGCTTCCAGCGGGCTTCGCGCTTCAGCTGCTGATATTCGTTAAACCGACGGAACCAGCCGAGCACGTGATAAACCGCATACTCCTGCATCTGGCGGCCCATCCCGGTATCTTCCAGGCGGAAAAGTGGGATGCCGGGTGCCAGCATATCAGGATGCCGCTTTAACTGACCGAGAATATCATCCACCCCGGCCCCCAGCGCAAATACCCCTTTCAGCTGGCGTCCCTGCAGCATGGCAACGGGCGGTTCACGCACCAGTGCATAATCAGCGGGGAGGTCGTCGCCCGGCTGCCACAGTCGGACCCGGGCACCCGGCAGCCGGCGCTGAATCCCGTCGATCCAGGTCTGGGCATTAAATGAGGGATGGTAATAAATGATATCCACGTTTTTTCTCCTGTTTTTCTTTAAGGCTCGGGGAAAACGCCACATCTGGCAAGAAAAAAATTGGGGGTGAATCTCAGTTTCTGAGCAGGTTTAGCCGCTCTGCTGCCGATTTTATCGTCAAAGTGATTTAAAACTGATTAAACGCACGCAAAAGCGTTGAAAGTCAGTTGACCGCAGCGAGGCTTTTCCCTACATTAGCGCCCGTCGATAACGCAGTTTCGGCAACAATATGGTGAGGTGTCCGAGTGGCTGAAGGAGCACGCCTGGAAAGTGTGTATACGGCAACGTATCGAGGGTTCGAACCCCTCTCTCACCACCACATTTAAAGAGAAAGCCTTAACTCACGTTAAGGCTTTTTTTTATGCCTGTAAAACGGCGGATATTCCTCGACAGGGTTCGACAAAACCGCAGGATTGACGTTTTGCACAGCCGCAGCCGTTGTTTTAATCTGCTACCGTCTTTGCTTTTGCCTGCGGCACAGCCAACTATACCCGCCCCACCTGGAGCGCCACATAGCACAGGGCGAACATCCAGCCGCGCTCGCCAAACGCCTGCGGCATCGCCGAGGAAGCAAACAGGCCGAGCAGCATCAGTACAAACAGCAGTTCGGTAAACGTGACCGTAGCACCATGACCATCACGGGTGCGCAGCAGGCTTTGCGGCATAAGGAGATTCCTGAAAGGGAGCGCCGCTTAAAAAGTAGCGAAGCTCCCCAGACAGGTGAATATTTACTTAATATCCAGTGCTGATTTCATGGTGTAGAACAGATCGGTCTGGTCGGTCAGGCCCACCACGTTTGCCGCATGTGGCCCGAAGGCGGCAATACGCAGCTGGGTACCGGTGTGGCCCTGAGAATCCTTTTCTGAGTTACCGTAGCTGATGGTCATCAGCCCGCCCTCACGGGTATTCAGCGTCTGCGTCAGGCCCGGTGCCTTGCTGTCATTGGCGATAATCTGGCTGGAGTGGGCATGGTCAGCGGTAACAATCACCAGCGTGTTGCCGTCTTTTGCCGCGAACTCCAGCGCTTTTTGCACTGCTTCATCCAGATCCACGGTTTCGCCGATCTGGCCGCACGGGTTAGCCGCATGATCCTGCTTATCGATCGATGCACCTTCCACCTGCAGGAAGAAGCCCTGCGGCTTATCCTCAAGCAGCTGGATCGCCTTCTCGGTCATCTGCGCCAGCGTTGGCGTTGAGGCCGGGCGTTCGGCATTCACTTCACAGGTTACCGGCTTGCCATCAAGATTGCCGTGATAAGTTGCCTTTGGCCCCTTCCAGCGCACCGGCATATTGCCGTCGGCGAACAGGCCCAGCACCGGTTTGCTGTCGTCAGCCACAGTCAGGGCATTCATGCCGTCCAGATCGTTAACCAGCTGGTAACCGCGCAGTTTTGCCTGCTCCAGCAAGGTTTTCCCCTGCCACTCACCAGCCTTCGCCGCTTCACTGAAGGTTTTACCGCCGCCACCCAGCGTGACGTCGGCGCGGGCGTTCAGCAGCTGCTCGGCAATTGAGCCTTTACCGCCTTTCTCCAGCGCGTTGCTCTGGCACAGCTCGCTGGTTTTCTCCGGGCCGTAACACTTACGGGAGGTAACATGCGCGATCTGCGCCGCCGGAGTCGCATCTTCCAGTTCGGCGGTAGAGACGTTACCGGTGGCCTTACCGGCGGCTTTTGCCAGTTCCAGCAGAGATGGATGATCCTTGCCGTTCACATCAACACCAATCGCACCGTTATAGGATTTTACGCCAGTGGCCCAGGCGGTAGCGGAAGCAGCGGAGTCGGTCACGTAGTCCGGCTTGTGGCTCTTTTTATCCAGCGCATAGTGGGTGTACTGGCCGGTCAGCGGCAGCGCATCAATTCCCTTAAAGAAACCGCCCGCTCCTTCGGCATAGTTACGCGCGGCGGTAATTTCAGAATCGCCCATGCCATCCCCGATCAGCAAAATCACGTTTTTCGCGGTCTTATTGTTCAGCGAGGCTTTAATCGCCTCGGTTTGATCGCCGGTCAGGCGGCGCGCGCCGCCCGGTTCGGTGATATCGCCCTGTGCGGCACGATTCCATGTGGCAAGGTCCGCCGTCGCGGTAGTGCACACCAGTGCAGCGAGCAGCGAGAGGGCAAAGGCTTTCTGTTTCATTGTTACGATTTCCATAAATAAATTTTTCTAATGATTTCAGCAAGTCAGTCTGCGATACAACAATGTCAGTTTTGTGTCCGTCGAATGACAGTAAGATAACAGGCGCGGCGCTTAGCCTCCATTACCCCGCAGCTGTTCAGGAGTTAACCGAACGGAAGCACAGGGAAAAATACTACTTGACCGGTAACAGCTGACTGCCTATAGTAGCGCCCCGTCGCCGCCAAGTGGGTGATGATTTGACAATATGGTGAGGTGTCCGAGTGGCTGAAGGAGCACGCCTGGAAAGTGTGTATACGGCAACGTATCGAGGGTTCGAATCCCTCTCTCACCACCATATTAGAAGAGAAAGCCTGAGCGAAAGTTCAGGCTTTTTTGCCTGTTCCCCAGTGAGTGAGGGTGAGGCAAAACGGCAGGATTGACGTTTTATAAAGTATTTAAGAAAGCGCCTCACGTTAAGGCGCTTTTTTGTCTTCTCCACCCGAGCCACGATCGCTTTTGCACACGGCCCTGCGCACCAAAGCGACGATTTGCCGCATTAGCCAGAAGATCGAGTAACAGGCAGAAGACAAAATAAACCAGCGCCACAAACAGGAACACCTCCATCGGGTAAACCATGCTGCGGTTATTCACCTGTGTCGCCAGGAAGGTCAGCTCACCCACGCCGACGATGTACGCCAGCGAGGTATCTTTGATCAGCGCAATCCACTGGTTGATAAAGGAAGGCACCATCATCCGCAGCGCCTGCGGCAACACGATTGTCACTAGCGTCTGCCAGCGGGTGAGCCCCAGAGAAAGCCCGGCCTGCCACTGCCCGGCCGGGATCGCCGCAATACCGGCCTTAACCGCATGGGCCAGATAGGCCGACGCGATCAGCGCCAGCGCGCACACCACCGTGGTGATTTCCGGGATCTCAACGCCAAATACCATCGGCAGCAGGAAGTAGGTCCAGAAGATCAGCATAATCACCGGGATCGCGCGGAAGAAACCCAGCACCGCCGCGAGCAGCCCGGCAGGCACGCCCCGCGACATCGCCAGCAACACGCCAAAAACAATCCCCAGCGCCGCCGATGCGGCACCGGCCATCAGGCTGATTGCCAGGGTCAGCGCTGCCCCGCCCAGCGGCCCGTCCGGCCAGGTGCCCCACAGCATATAGCCCAGATTATCGCGAATAATGCTGAAATCCATTTTAATGTCCTCCCAGCGGTTTACGCTGCTGCCGCCACATGCCCCAGCCTTCAAGCAGCGCGATAATAGCGATATACAGTATCGTGGCCACGCCGAATGCCTGGAAAGTGCGCAGCGTTTCGGTCTCCACCTGGCGGGAAGCATAAGAGAGCTCGGCCACACCAATCGCCATGGTTAGCGACGAGTTTTTGATCACATTCATGTACTGGCCCAGCAGCGGCGGCAGCGCAATTTTCAGCGCCTGCGGCAGCACCACGTAGCGCATCGCCTGCCAGCCGGTCAGCCCCATCGCCAGCGCGGCATTTTTTTGGCCGCCCGCCACGCCGCGAATACCGGAACGGATCTCTTCGGCGATAAAGGCGGAGGAATACACGGTCAGGCCGAAGAAGCCGGCAAGAAACTCGAACGAAGGCCAGGCAAACGGACCCGCCTGATGGGGCATGTTCAGCCAGTCCATTGCCGCGCCCGGCAGGATTTGCCCGGCGGCAAAGTACCAGAAGAGCAGCTGCACCAGCAGCGGGGTATTACGGAAAAGGGAGCTGTAGCCCATCGCCAGCCAGCGCAGCGGTTCCAGGCTGCTGTCACGCATTGCGGCCAGCACAAACCCCAACAGCGTCGCGGCAATCCCTGCGCAGGCGGATAGCCAGAGGGTCAGTAAGAAACCGTGCCACAGCCAGTTGAGGTATTGTGGCGCCAGCAGCCAGTCCAGGTTCATGTTCTGTCCTTGTTTTATAAAATGCATCAGGGGCGCAGCAAGCTGCGCCCCTCTCATCCGTTACCGACGAACCGTCCGTCAGGCTTTAGGTTGTTGATCCAACGGCCCGATTTTGAAGTCGCCGCGCGGCTGTGCAGCGTTAGTTTGCGGCCCGAACCAGCGGTCGTAAATTTTAACCGCCTCGCCGTCTTTTTCCAGTGTGATCAGCGTGTCGTTCACCGCGTCGGTCAGGCGATCCTCACCCTTAGGAATGCCGACGCCCTGA
This sequence comes from Erwinia sp. GW821-FHT03D09, assembly GCF_059420805.1. Lineage (NCBI taxonomy): Bacteria > Pseudomonadati > Pseudomonadota > Gammaproteobacteria > Enterobacterales > Erwiniaceae > Erwinia > Erwinia sp. GW821-FHT03D09. The sequence continues at coordinate 35,061 of NZ_JBWKUK010000004.1, read as the reverse complement.
TATTCTTTCGTCAGGCTGAACGGAGAGATTTCAAACTCCGCCTTCTGCGCCGCCGGCAGGTTACCCAGCAGGCCGACCAGTTTTGCATCGTCCTGGGTGATTGCCTGCACGTTACGGTTACGCAGCGCCACGAAGGCCAGCGGGGTGTCATCGTAGGAGATCACTTTGGCGGTCGGATAGCGTTCACGCAGGGTGATTTCCTGCACCGTGCCTTTATCCGCGCCGATACGCAGGGTTTTGATATCGTCCGGGGTTTTCAGCACGCCCTTGCGCGCAATAAATTTCTGACCGGTGGCGAAATACGGCACGCTGAAATTCACTTCTTTCGCGCGCTCGTCGGTAATGGTGAAGTTAGCGGCGATCAGGTCCACCTTCTTCGAGACCAGCAGCGGGATGCGGTTGGCCGGGTTGGTGGCACGAAGCTCTACTTTCACGCCCAGGGCCTTACCAATAGCATCGGCGAAGTCCACATCGTATCCCACCAGCTTTTTGCTTTGCGGGTCGATATAGCCAAACGGCGGATTGCTGTCGAACACCGCAATGCGCACCACGCCGGCCTGCTTGATATCATCAAGTTTGTCAGCTTGTGCGGCACCGGCGGCAAGACCGGTAATACTGGCTAGCAACGTTAAGACCAAAGCGCGATGTTTCATTGAAAGCTCCTGAATGGTTGGATTCCTGCACGCAGATAAGCTAGCAAGGGCCACTCGGCTCAGGAAATAATATAAAGAACTATATTTATGTTTTTTATCTATTTGTAATATCTGGATATATCATGACAGGCATGGGTAGCGAGCAATCGGGTTTCATCTGCGGTGTAAGGTGAAAAATGTGATCTCCGGCACAAAGTGGCAAACTGTGCTGTTCTGCGTCAGTTATCTTCGCACTTTAAATTAGTTTACCCGGTTTATTATTGATGAATAGCACAACACAACTCTTGAAAGACCACCGCAGCGACCGTAGCTACCTGACCAAACCCATTGATGACAGCATTCTTGATGACATTATCGAATGCGCGTGGCGCGCTCCGACTTCGGTCAACTCCCAGCAGGTATCGGTGATCGTCACCCGCGATGCCGCCACCCGCGCACGTATTGCCGAGCTGGCCGGTGGGCAAAAGTGGATTGCTCAGGCTCCGGTGTTTCTTACCTTTGTACTGGATATGCATAAAAGCCAGCTGGCGATTGCCGCCGAAGGTAAAGAGCAGATCGCCCATCAGAGCCTGGAAAGTATTGTTTCAGGCGCAACCGACGTGGGTATTGCGCTGGAAGCCGTCATGACCGCCGCCCGTTCACACGGCTTAGGCGTGGTGCCAATCGGCGGAATTCGCATCAACCCAACGGCGATGATCGAACTACTGCAGCTGCCCGAACTGACCTTCCCTGTAGCAGGCGTGGTGCTGGGCTATGTCGATCAGCCTGCCCCGCAAAAACCGCGTATGCCGATGGCAGGCTTCCGCCATGAAGAGCATTACCACCAGGATGTGCTGCCTGAAGCGATCCGCAGCTACAACCAGACGATGGTAGAGCACTGGCAGCAGACCGGCCGCACCGATGGCGATAACTGGGGCAACAACACTGCCAGCTACTACCAGCATATCTATTTCCCCGCCGTACAGCCGGCCATTCTGCGTCAGGGTTTTGGCATCGATAAATAGGCAAATAAAAGCCCGGCACAAGCCGGGCTTTATATCAGATTTACGCGTTAACCGTAGGCAAGCAGCGTACGCTGGCACAGCTGAGAACGTACGCAGTCTTCTGCGGTAAACCGCACCACCCCAATCATCTCATCTTCCTCAAAGCGGGCCATGGCGTCGCTGAGGCCGGACTTAACATGGGCAGGCAGGTCGCACTGGGTGATATCGCCGTTAACGATGACGGTGACGTTTTCCCCAAGGCGCGTTAAGAACATTTTCATCTGCGCGGCGGTGACGTTTTGCGCCTCATCGAGGATCACTACCGCATTTTCAAAGGTACGGCCACGCATATAGGCAAAGGGAGCGATCTCTACTTTACCAATTTCGGGACGCAGACAGTACTGCATAAAGGAAGAGCCGAGACGTTTAACCAGAACGTCGTAGACCGGGCGGAAATACGGGGCGAATTTTTCTGAAATATCCCCGGGAAGGAATCCCAGATCTTCATCCGCCTGTAGCACCGGTCGGGTCACTATGATCCTTTCCACATCCTTATGAATCAGAGCCTCCGCCGCTTTCGCGGCACTAATCCAGGTTTTACCACACCCGGCTTCACCAGTAGCAAAGATCAGTTGTTTGGTTTCTATGGCGTTGAGATAGTGCGCCTGAGCTTCATTTCTGGCGGCAATCGGGGAATGGTCGCGGGTATCTCGCGCCATGCCAATTGCATCCAGTCCACCCATTTGCACCAGCGAGGTGACCGATTCTTCTTCACGCTGACGGTGACTGCGCGAATCGCTACGAAGCACACGTTTTGCTTCACGACGAGCTTTGATCACTGCTTTCTGTCTTCCCATAGTGGCACCTTACAGTTGGTTTCATTTCCCGCATCAGGTTGGCGATGCGATTACGTGAACGCTTTAGAGGTTTTGGCTTCCTTTTAAGCCGTGTCTGGCCGTTGCAACAGATGCAAAGCCGCGCCGGGGCGCAGAGTGCACCGGAAAGCAATTAACAGGGTTGATGGAACGATGAATTGTTAAAGAAGAGAATGCTGTAGAGGAAATGAACTCCTCGCGTATTACGGCGATGGTTGACTTTCTGTTTACGGGTCCGTTAAAGGACTTGGGCATTCGCTATCTCCATAGTGGGATACTTAATGCGAAAAGATACTACGATTTCATTCCAGCATATCGGCACGAAATTGCAACATATTTTTTACTGTTATTATTTTCCAAAAATTAAACTTAGTAAATACAGAATGTTAAATTAATTACTTATTTAACATTACTGTCATAATTAAATTGTATGGTGCATTTTTTAATCAAAAAGGGAGAGGGCAATTGAAACAAAAAATGCCAGGCGACATAACATAGAATAGCGGGCGCGCGGCACCCGATATTATTAATCAGGCCTCAAGCAGCCCCTGCGCAAGATAGTGCTGAGCATCCACTACGCCCGGCAGAACAAAGAAATATCCTCCACCGATCGGCTTGATATACTCCTCCAGCGCTTCGCCGTCTAAACGCTTTTGCACGGTCAGGAAGCCTTTTTCTAAATCGTGCTGATAGCAGACAAACAGCAACCCCATTTCCAGCTGACCTGATTTAGACACGCCGAGGGAATAACTGTATCCCCGACGCAGCATCAGGTTACTTTGCGTTTCTGCCGTTCGTGGATTCGCCAGACGAATATGCGCATCCAGCGGCGTGACCTTACCTTCCGGATCGTTGACGTAGTCCGGTACATCGTGCTCGTTTTCCATTCCCAGCGGCGCGCCGCTGTGCTTCACGCGGCCAAAGATCGTCTGCTGCTCACCGAGCGGCGTACGGTCCCAGAATTCCACGTGAAACTGGATGATCCTCGCGGCCTGATAGCTACCGTTCAGCGCCCACGCGGGTTCGCCCTGATCTTTGGTCACCCACAGGATATTATCCATCAGCGACGCATCGCTGGTATCCGGGTTGGCCGTACCGTCCTTAAAGCCCAGCAGATTAATCGGCGTCTCTTTGCCTTTACTGCGCGCGGCGTGATCGGAAATAAAGCCTTCACGACGCCAGCGCACGCTAAGCAGATCCGGCGAGTGCTTAATGATATCGCGCAGCGCGTGGATCGCCGTATCGTTGGTATTGGCGCAGATTTGCAGCAGCAGATCGCCGTGGCACAGGCTGGCGTCGAGTGCATCATTGGGGAAACGCGTCATGCGCTGCAGCTTCAGCGGCTTATGCGCCTGCAGGCCGAAACGCTCATCAAACAGCGACGCGCCGACGGAGGCGGTGATGGTCAGGTTGTCGGGATAGATATCATCGCCGAGAATACCGGAATCCATAGGCGGCAGCTGCGGATTGGTCACCGGCGGCGCTTTACCGCCGGTGGTCAGAAACGCAATGCGGTCGGTCAGCAGCTTAAACAGGCGCACCAGATCGTTTTTATCCGCGGCCAGCACGTCAAACGAGACCAGCATCATTGCCGCCTGCTGCGGCGTGACGATCCCGGACTGACGCAGGCCAAAGAACGGCTGGCTTTCACTACGAGCGGAAGGGGAAACGGTGCCCGGGGACGAAACTTTCCCGTCCCCGGCTGCATGGACCGGACAACCGCCGGTCACGGCGAGGGCCCCCCCCAGGATGCCCACACCTTTCAACAAACGTCGACGTGAACTTGACGCCACGTCATCAACGGGTTTTGCCATATCTGATTAATCCAGCCCCAGCGTTCCACGCAGCAGGGAAAGGTCTTCGGCCAGCGCCGTAATCGGGCCTTTCAGAGCGTTGCGGTCAGCATCGGTCAATTTTTCGTAAGACTCATAACCGTCTTTGGTACGGTACTTCGCCAGAATGGTGTCCACTTTTTTGAAGTTACCGTCCACTTTCGCCAGCAGGTCCGGATTGGCTTTCTGCAGCAGCGGGCGCAGCAGGTTCACAATCTTCTGCGCGCCGTCAACGTTCGCCTGGAAGTCCCACAGGTCAGTACGGCTGTAGCGATCTTCTTCACCGGAGATTTTGCTGGAAGCGACTTCCTCGATCAGGCCTGCCGCACCGCCAACCACTTTGCCCGGAGGGAAAGCCAGCTCGCTGATACGAGTTTGCAGATCCTGCACATCTTTGTACAGTTGGTCGGCAAATTTATCCATATCTTTTGTGGTGTTATCAGCAAATAAGACTTTTTCCAGACGGTGGAAGCCGGTGAAGTGCGGATCTTCCGCTTTCTTCTCGAAGTCATCTTCACGGGCATCGATGCTGCCGTCCAGATCGGAGAACAGTTCGGCAATCGGTTCAATGCGCTCGTAGTGCTGGCGGGTTGGTGCATACAGCGCTTTGGCTTTTTCCAGATCGCCCGCTTTCACCGCATCGGTAAAGGCTTTGGTACCGGCTACCAGCTGATCGACTTCTTTCATCACGTAGACTTTATAGTCGGCAATTGGCCCAACCAGCTGCAGCACGTCCGGCTTGCCGTCGTTCACTTTGCTGCCGTTGGCCTTCACAATCAGCTTACCTTTCGGGTTGCTCAGCAGGCCGCAGGTAATATCGTATTCCCCGGCTTCCAGATTGGCAGTCAGCTTCTGGGTAAAGGATGGGGCGATGTTTTCACGCTCTTCCACCACCATCACGCCTTTCAGGATCTCCCACTCCAGCGCTTTCTGGCTGTTGTTCTTAATGATGAACTGGGTTTTACCGGCATCCACCGTCAGTGTCATTGGTTCGCACTGCTTGTCGTTGACGCTAACCTTGACCTGCGGAATATCAGCAGCCAGCGCCGCCCCTGAAGAGGTCAGAACGGCCAGCAAAGCGGCATTCAGTGCGTGGCGGCGAAAGTGTGTAGTCATCGTGTAATCCCTGTCAAAAAGTTGAACCGGCAGGCGGCTGCCTGCCCGGTCAGTTTCAGCGCGTGCTGCGCGCCGCAGAGGTAGTTGCGCGTGCCGGCAGCATAAACAGCAGCAGCGCAGGAATCAGATAAATCAGCCAGACCGCCACTTCGCTCACGCTCGGGGCTTCCTGGTAGCCAAGCATGCCTTCCATCAGCGTACCGAATACGCTGTGGGTGGAGAGCACATTGCTAAAATCGAACGCGACGTCCTGGAAATGGTTCCACAGTCCCGCTTCGTGGAAAGCGCGGATCGCCCCCGCCACCAGACCGGCAGCAACAAAAATAATAAACAGGCTGGTCCACTTAAAGAAGCTCGCCAGGTTGAGCCGCACGCCCCCCCAGTAGATCAGTATTCCTAAGACCACTGCCGTGCCCAGACCGAGCATCGCGCCCAGCGGCGGCGCGTAGCCCACATCCTGTTGGAAAGCGGCCAGCAGGAAGAACACCGACTCCAGCCCTTCTCGGGCAACGGCAAGAAACACCATCAGTACCAATGCCCAACCGCTGCTGTTGCCCTTCTTCAGCGCGTTATCCACCGCATCTTCCAACTGGGCCTTGACGTTGCGCGACACTTTGCGCATCCAGAACACCATCCAGGTCAGGATCACTACGGCGATGACCGCCACCAGCCCCTCAAACAGCTCTTGCTGTTTCTGCGGGAATTCACCGGTGGTTTCATTGATGAACCAGCCAAGCGCCAGGCACAGCGCAGCGGCTACCACCACACCGACCCACATCGCGCCAAACCACTGGCTGCGCTGGGTGCGCTTCAGATAGCTGGCAATCAGGCTGACAATCAGCGCCGCTTCCAGCCCTTCGCGCAGCATAATGAGAAAAGGAACAAACATGCCAACACCCTCAAAAGTGTTAAATACGGTCAAGTGCAGTAAAGATAAGTAAAATACAAACGATATCGATTATCATTATCGGACAAGGAATTACAAGCATTTCAGGCGAAATATTGCTGTTTCCGAGCGGGAATTATTTAAGGAAATGTAACGGAGGGAAACTTCTTTCATTCAACCTGAAAAGGTGATTGCTGAGAGAGGGAATGGGGAAATCTGGCTACTGACAAGCCTTAATCACTTAACGGTCGCGCATTCAGGGTCAGGCCACTATGCGCGAACTTTTGGGCCGTATTTACCGTACAGGATTTTGTGGAAAGCAGGTTCCCCATTTTGAGGAACCCTGCCAGGAAAAGTAGAGCCATTCCGCTACGGGGCAGAACGGCTCAGGCGTTTATCAGCTGTGATATTCCGCTTCCGCTGCGTCAAAACGCTGTTGCGCGGCGGCGGAAGGAGCTTTACCGATCAGGCTAAAGACCACAATGGCAATACTGCCGAACAGGAAGCCTGGAATGATTTCGTACAGTTCCGCATAGCCGTAGCTCTTCCACAGCAGTACGGTAGCCGCACCAACGATCATCCCCGCCAGCGCACCGTTACGGGTCATACGACGCCAGATCAGTGAGAACAGCACCACCGGCCCAAACGCCGCGCCGAAGCCCGCCCAGGCGTAACTGACCAGGCCCAGCACGCGGTTATTCGGGTTAGCAGCCAGAGCAATAGCCACCACCGCCACCAGCAGCACCATCAGGCGCCCTACCCACACCAGCTCACGCTGGCTGGCGTTTTTACGCAGGAAGTTTTTGTACAGATCTTCCGTCAGCGCGCTGGAGCAGACCAGCAGCTGGCAGCTCAGCGTTGACATTACCGCCGCCAGAATCGCCGACAGCAGCACCCCGGCAATCCACGGGTTAAACAGAATACGCGTCAGCTCAATAAAGATACGTTCGCCGTTTTCATTAACCCCGGCGGCCAGCTCCGGATGGTTCTGGAAGAAGGCAATACCGAAGAAGCCTACCGCCACTGCACCGGCCAGGCACAGGATCATCCAGGTCATGCCGATACGGCGCGCCGTACGGATAGAACGGTGGGAATCCGCCGCCATAAAGCGGGCCAGGATATGCGGCTGGCCGAAGTAACCCAGACCCCAGCCCAGCAGCGAGATCACCGCCACGAAGTTCAGGTTTTTCAGCATATCGATATTTTCAATACTCTTCGCTTCAATCACCTGCAGAGAATCGCTAAGGCCACCGACGGCAACAATTACAATTACCGGCGTGAGGATCAGAGCGAAAATCATCAGGCTGGCCTGCACGGTATCGGTCCAGCTCACCGCCAGGAAACCACCGACGAAGGTATAAACAATGGTCGCACCGGCACCGGCCCACAGTGCCGTTTCGTAGCTCATGCCGAAGGTACTTTCAAACAGACGGGCACCGGCTACCACGCCGGAGGCACAGTAAACGGTGAAGAAGATCAGGATCACCAGCGCGGAGATCACTCGCAGCAGCTTGCTGCTATCCTCAAAGCGGCTGGAGAAAAAATCAGGCAGGGTCAGTGCATTGTCGTGGTGCTCGGTCTGCACGCGCAGGCGTCCGGCAACAATCTTCCAGTTCAGCCAGGCCCCCAGAGTCAGACCGATGGCGATCCAGCTCTCAGAGATACCTGAGATGAAAATCGCACCGGGCAGGCCCATCAGCAGCCAGCCGCTCATATCGGACGCACCGGCCGAGAGCGCGGTGACCAAGCTGCCGAGGCTGCGTCCGCCCAGAATATAATCGTCAAAGTTTTTTGTTGAGCGGTAGGCGATAAAGCCAATCAACACCATGCCGAGAATATAAACACAAAAGGTCACCATCATCGGTGTACTTACAGTCATTCAGGTTCTCCACTTATTATTCGTTTCCGTAGCGTTCAGGCTGCAAGGCATTTATTGCCCAAAGGCGCAATAACAGCAGCTTCGCAAGAGGGTGGCTTCCTGCCGGGGGCGGTATCCTGCCGTAAACGGCTACGGCGCACAATCGATTTAACACACTTCACACAGCCATTTCACCCGGTAGCAACCGCAAAATGTCAACAGGTTGCACTGAGTCACATTTAAGCGGGTTGCACCCGCACAACAGCCTCATAAAAACCAGGGAATATGCGGCATTCATACCTGGCTGGATTTTTGCAGCAATAACCATGCCGCTTTTTTATCGTTAACAAACGGCCGATTTTAAAGAGTGAGGAAAAGGTCACATTTAACGAGGTTGCACAAAGTTGCAACATCAGTGATATTGCTCGCTATCTATTATTCTCTCTGATTCAGGAGTTTTCAGGCATGGGCACAACCACCATGGGCGTAAAACTGGATGACGCCACGCGCGACCGCATTAAGCAGGCCGCCCAGCGGATTGACCGCACGCCGCACTGGCTGATTAAGCAGGCCATTTTTAATTATCTCGGGCAGGTTGAGCAGGGACAGTCCCTGCCCGAGCTGATCGCCGGTCAGGTAAACGGGGAAGAAGAAGAGCGTCCGCAGGAAGAGACGCACCAGCCGTTCCTCGACTTTGCCGAAAGCGTTCTGCCGCAGTCGGTTGCCCGCGCGGCTATCACCTCGTCCTGGCGCCGTCCGGAAAACGAAGCGGTGCCGATGCTGCTGGATCAGGCACGCCTTCCTGGTGTCCTGGCAAAATCGACCTATCAGCTGGCGCACCAGCTGGCGGACAAACTTCGGCACCAAAAAAGTGCAGGCGGACGCGCCGGAATGGTGCAAAACCTGCTGCAGGAATTCTCCCTCTCCTCTCAGGAAGGCGTGGCGCTGATGTGCCTGGCCGAAGCGCTGCTGCGTATTCCCGACAAGCCCACGCGCGATGCGCTGATCCGCGACAAAATCAGCAACGGCAACTGGCATTCACATCTGGGCCGCAGCCCGTCGATGTTCGTCAATGCCGCCACATGGGGCCTGCTGTTTACCGGCCGCCTGGTATCGACCCACAATGAAGCCAACCTCTCCCGCTCGCTAAACCGCATTATCGGTAAAAGCGGCGAGCCGCTGATCCGCAAAGGCGTGGATATGGCTATGCGGCTGATGGGCGAACAGTTCGTCACCGGTGAAACTATCGCCGAAGCGCTGGCCAACGCCCGCAAGCTGGAAGAGAAAGGTTTCCGCTACTCCTACGATATGCTGGGTGAAGCCGCCCTGACCGCCCGCGATGCCAAGGCCTATCTGCTCTCCTACCAGCAGGCGATCCACGCCATCGGCAAAGCCTCGAACGGACGCGGCATTTATGAAGGCCCGGGGATCTCAATTAAGCTTTCCGCCCTGCACCCCCGCTACAGCCGCGCCCAGTACGAACGGGTTATGGACGAACTGTATCCGGTATTGAAATCTCTCACCCTGCTGGCGCGTTCTTACGACATCGGCATTAATATCGACGCCGAAGAGGCCGACCGGCTGGAGCTGTCGCTCGATCTGCTGGAAAAGCTGTGCTTCGAACCGGAGCTGGAGGGCTGGAACGGTATCGGCTTCGTAATCCAGGCCTATCAGAAACGCTGCCCGATGGTGATCGATGCACTGGCCGATCTGGCGCAGCGTAGCCGCCGCCGTCTGATGATCCGCCTGGTGAAAGGCGCCTACTGGGACAGCGAAATCAAACGCGCCCAGGTTGACGGACTGGAAGGCTATCCGGTGTATACCCGCAAGGTGTACACCGACATCGCCTATATCGCCTGTGCGCGCAAGCTGCTGGCGGTCCCCAATCTGATTTACCCGCAGTTTGCCACCCATAATGCCCACACGCTGGCGGCGATCTACCAGCTGGCGGGCAACAACTACTATCCCGGCCAGTATGAGTTCCAGTGCCTGCACGGCATGGGCGAACCGCTTTACGAGCAGGTGGTCGGTAAAGTGGCGGACGGCAAGCTGAACCGCCCCTGCCGTATCTATGCCCCGGTCGGCACCCATGAAACCCTGCTGGCTTATCTGGTGCGCCGCCTGCTGGAAAACGGTGCAAACACCTCCTTTGTTAACCGTATTGCCGACACCAGCCTGCCGCTGGATGAACTGGTTGCCGATCCGGTTGAGGCGGTGGAGAAACTGGCGCAGGCCGAAGGTGCCGTTGGCCTGCCGCATCCTAAGATCCCGCTGCCGCGCGAGCTGTACGGCACACAGCGGCAGAACTCCGCCGGGCTGGATCTAGCCAACGAACATCGCCTGGCGTCGCTGTCCAGCGCCCTGCTGAACAGCGCCAGTGAGAGCTGGCAGGCCGCACCGCTGATCGACGCACCGCTGGAAACCGGCGACAGACTGCCGGTGGTTAACCCCGCCGAGCCGCTGGATATCGTCGGCTACGTGCGCCACGCTACGCCGGGGGAAGTTTCCGCCGCACTGGATGCAGCGGTCAACGTCGGTCCGATCTGGTTCGCCACTCCGCCGCAGGAACGTGCGGCGATCCTCGAACGCGCTGCCATCCTGATGGAAGGCCAGATGCAGACGCTGATCGGTATCCTGGTACGTGAAGCCGGAAAAACCTTCAGCAACGCCATCGCCGAAGTGCGAGAAGCGGTCGATTTCCTGCACTACTATGCCGGACAGGTGCGTGACGATTTCGATAATGAAACCCACCGTCCGCTTGGCCCGGTGGTCTGCATCAGCCCGTGGAACTTCCCGCTGGCGATCTTCAGCGGGCAAATTGCCGCCGCGCTGGCCGCAGGCAACAGCGTGCTGGCCAAACCGGCCGAGCAGACGCCGCTGATTGCCGCACGCGCGGTGGCGATTCTGCACGAGGCAGGCGTTCCGCAGGGTGCACTCCAGCTGCTGCCGGGCACCGGTGAAACCGTCGGCGCACAGCTGACTCAGGATGCAAGGGTGCGCGGCGTGATGTTTACCGGTTCTACGGCGGTTGCCACACTCCTGCAGCGCGGGCTGGCGGGTCGCCTCGATCCGCAGGGTCGCCCGACGCCGCTGATTGCCGAAACCGGTGGGATGAATGCGATGATCGTCGATTCCTCTGCGCTAACCGAGCAGGTGGTGACGGATATCGTTGCCTCGGCATTTGACAGCGCCGGGCAGCGCTGTTCGGCGCTGCGTCTGCTTTGCGTACAGGAGGACGTGGCCGATCACACCCTGACCATGCTGCGCGGCGCGATGGCCGAATGCCGCATGGGCAACCCGGAGCGCTTCTCTACCGATATCGGCCCGGTGATCGATGCCGAAGCGAAAGCCAATATCGACCAGCATATTCAGTCGATGCGCAGCAAAGGCTTTACCGTGTTCCAGGCCGCGCAGCAGCAGGCGCAGGACAGCCGGGAATGGCAGAGCGGCACCTTCGTCCAGCCGACGCTGATCGAACTGGATAGCGTGGCCGATCTGACGCGTGAAATCTTCGGCCCGGTGCTGCACGTGGTGCGCTTTGCCCGCAATACGCTTCCGCAGGTGATTGAGCAGATTAATGCTTCCGGCTACGGCCTGACGCTGGGCGTGCACACCCGCATCGATGAAACCATCGGTCAGGTCACGCAGAAGGCGCACGTCGGCAACCTCTACGTTAATCGGAATATGGTCGGCGCGGTGGTCGGCGTGCAGCCATTCGGCGGCGAAGGCCTGTCGGGCACCGGACCGAAAGCCGGTGGACCGCTCTATCTGTATCGCCTGCTGTCGTATCGCCCGGATAACGCGCTGCAAACCACGCTCGACCGCCAGGATCGCCTCAGCCCACCGGATGCGCAGCTGCGTCCGGTGCTGCTGACCGCGCATCAGGCGCTGAGCGAATGGGCGGCGGACCGCGAGGAGCTGGCGGCACTGTGCGCACGTTATGCCGAACTGGGCCAGGGCGGCACCGTTCGCCTGCTGCCGGGCCCCACCGGCGAGCGCAACACCTTTACCCTGCTGCCGCGCGAACGGGTGCTGTGTATTGCCGACAACGAGCAGGATACGCTGGTTCAGCTGGCGGCGGTCACCGCCGTGGGCAGCCAGGCGCTGTGGCAGGATGACGAACTGCACCGCACGCTGTGGCAGCAGCTTCCTGCGGGAGTGCAGCAGCGGATTGCGTTGGCTGACCGACCGCTGGAACAGGGGGAGTATGATGCGGCGATCTACCACGGCGATGCCGATCAGCTTCGTACGCTCTGCGAGGCCATCGCCGCGCGAGACGGTGCGATTGTGTCGGTTCAGGGCTTTGCCCGCGGAGAAACCAATCTGCTGCTGGAACGGCTGCTGCACGAGCGCTCGCTGAGTGTAAATACGGCCGCCGCCGGTGGTAACGCCAGCCTGATGACTATCGGTTAATCACTGCCGATTGATAAAAAAACCGGCACGGCCTTTACGGACCGTGCCGGTTTGCTCTCTCAGACTCCCGCAGCAGACATCACTTCCGGCTTTAGCGCTGACTTAACAGGCCTCCACTAGCTGCAAACCGCCTCACGGAACTCTGCAAGCAATCATCTCATTATGCAGCTAAGTTCCCACAGAGTGACTCAGATGCGCTCAACGTTGGTTTTACCCAATGGCACGCAGGCGATCCACTTCCGAATCCGCTACGGCTTCCCGCTGCTGATAGAGTGTGAAATCAAAATCGATCGAGGAGAAAGGTTTACTCAAATGGCGGGCCGCAATCTGCTCCGGCGCGGTAATTCGATTCACCTTCGGTACCAGCCCTTCCCGGCTGGCAAAAGCGAAATCGTCCCACAGATATTCATCGCCGGCGATATTGATCTGCGTGGTAAGTTTGCGATAGCCACTGGCGCTGATAAAGAAATGTATATGTGCTGGCCGCCGACCGTGACGACCGAGCTTATTCAACAGCTGCTGAGTGGGGCCTTCCGGCGGGCAGCCGTAACCGGCGGGCATTGTAGTACGAAAGCTGTAACACCCTTCGCAATCGGCGACGATGGTGCGGCGCAGATTAAATGCCGACTGCGTTTTGTCGAAAAACGAATAGTTACCGAGAGTATTGGCATGCCAGACTTCGACGGTGGCACCGGGGATCGGCTCTCCCTTCTCGCCACGCACGACACCCTGCATGAACAGAACGTCGGCGCGATCGTCTTCCGAACCATCATCCAGGCGAACATTGCCCGTGCAAACCGGCGCACCCGTCACGTACAGCGGGCCTTCGATAGTGCGCGGCGTACCGCCCCGCAGGCCCGCTTTAGTTTCGACTTCATCTACGCGAATATCTATAAAACGTTCCAGTCCAAGGCCTGCGGCCAGAAGGCCCACTTCATGCGATCTGCCACAGTCGGCAATATACTCCAGCCCTTTCCACACTTCGGTGGGCTGGAGATCGAGATCCTCAATCGCTTTAAACAGGTCGCGAAGCAGGCGAACAACCACCTTCTGCACTCGCGGCTCCACCTTTCCTCTGGCTTTATTGACGATAAAACTATCAACCAGTGCATCTATTTCATTGTGGTTCATTTTATTCACTCCTGTAGGGCATCGGTAATAAACAGGCGAAACGGCGACAATTTACCCGATCGTTTAATGTGTCCGATAACCGCGCCAAATCCCCTGGCAATGTGCTTAACGGCGGCATAAAGCCGCCACCTTTTCTTCATCGACGGCGATACCCAGCCCGGCACCTTGCGGTACCTGCAGCATAAAATCACGGTAGACCAGCGGTTCACGCAGAATATCTTCTGTCAGCAGCAGCGGCCCAAACAGCTCGCTGCCAAAACTCAGTTTGGGAAAGGTGGAAAACAGGTGTGCCGAGGCGGCGGTACCGACACCGCCCTCCAGCATCGTGCCGCCATACAGCGCAATACCTGAGAGAACGGCGATATCCGCCATCCTTCGCGCGGCGGTCAGCCCTCCGGGCGGGCTGATTTTGATCGAAAAGACATCGGCGGCGGCACGTCTGGCCAAATCAAGTGCGTCCAGCGGACTCTTCAGCGCTTCATCCGCCATGATGGCAATCGTAAATCGCTGCGCCAGACGCGCCAGTCCGGCACGGTTAGCGGCGTCAATCGGCTGCTCTACGGCATCAATGCCGCCCGCTTCAAGAAGCGCGATGCTGCGTTCCGCCTCGTACTCACTCCACGCCTGATTCACATCGACCCTGATACTTACGCCGTCGCCAAGTTCGCGTTGAATCGCCAGCACGTGGGCGATATCCTCCTCCGGCCTGCGGCTGCCAATTTTTAACTTGAATATCCGGTGACGGCGCAGCGCCAGCATGTTCTGCGCCTCGGCAATATCCTTCGCGGTATCACCGCTGGCCAGCGTCCAGGCGACCGACAGTTCATCGTGCAGCCTGCCGCCCAGCAGTTCGCTGAGCGGAATGCTCAGCCGTCGGGCCTGCGCATCCATCAGCGCCGTTTCCAGCGCGCATTTTGCAAAATGGTTGCCGCGCACGGCGCGATTCAGGCGGGTCATCAGACGCGCCACCTGGCTGGCATCGTGGCCGACCAGCAGCGGGGCCATCCAGCGGTCAATATTGACCTTGATACTTTCCGGGCTTTCCTCGCCGTAGCTCAACCCGCCAATGGTGGTGGCCTCCCCCCAGCCCTCAACGCCGTCGTCACATACCAAATGCACCAGAACCAGGGTTTGAACGTTGACCGTTGCCACCGACAGCCGATGTGGACGTATAGCCGGAACATCGATCAGCAGTGTTTCAACGCGGCTAATCAGCATATTTTCACCCAATCAATTTTGTGGATTTGCGATAAATAGACCATACGCGCCGTGTTATTACGGTCAAAGACCGTTGCGGCATGGGTTTCATACTCAAAAGGTATCCCGATGGAACTCCGTCACCTGCGCTATTTTGTGGCCGTCGCCGAAGAACGAAATTTCAACCGGGCGGCGGAGCGCCTGCACATCAGCCAGCCACCGCTAAGCCGTCAGATCCGTCAGCTGGAGGAGAGCCTGGGTGTAGAACTACTGGTTCGCGGTTCGCGCCCGCTGGAGCTGACGCGCGCCGGGCAGTTTTTCTATGACAGGGCCGTACAGTTTCTTGCTCACGGCATTGAACTGGAAAACATGACCCGACGCATTGCCGAGGCCCGGCGCTCGCTCACGGTGGGCTTTGTCGCTTCCACGCTGTACGGCATCCTGCCGCGCATGATCCGCCGCTTTCGCGCCAGCCATCCTGAAATCGCGCTGCAGCTATGTGAGATGACCAGCCTGGAGCAGCTACAGGCCCTGAAGGAAGGAAAAATCGATCTCGGGTTTGGCCGCATCCGCTATGAAAGCCCGGGAATTCGCCGAATAACGCTGCGCAATGAGCCGCTGATGGCGGCTCTGGTTGCCGACCATCCGCTCTCTGACCGGCCTTTCCTGACGCTAAAGGAGCTTCAGCCCGAGCCACTGCTGCTCTATCCGCAGTCGCCCCATCCAAACTTTGCCGATCAGGTGCTGGCATTGTTTCAGGAGGCGTTACTGGAGCCGTACAGCGTGATAACCGTACGCGAACTTCAGGTAGCGCTGGGGCTGGTTGCCGCCGGAGAAGGTATTGCACTGGTACCGGAATGCATGAGCAGCCTGCGCCGTAACGAGGTGGTGTTTAAAACGCTGAGTGAGCCGCAAATGGTGTCACCGATTATTATCAGCGTCCGCCAGTTTGACCGTTCGGCGGATATCCGCGCCCTGCTACACATGATTTATCAGCTATGTGAAGAAGAAGCGATCCCTTATCTGGAGCCGCTGCCGGCGCACTGGGAGGAGGAAAAATAGCCTGATATATCGATGACATTTATCATTTATAACCATTTTTCAGAGGGTTAAAAAACATAGCATTGAAACCAACATCACGCAAAAAGTGAGCGTTTAGAGTGTTTCTGTCATCAGGTAATACACCGGATGTCAGGAACGTTTCGTTCACACACTCACCGGAGGAGTAATGATCAACAAGAATCTGCATGCCACTGACGCTGCCGTCGCCGATGTGCAGGACGGTGCCACGATTATGATCGGCGGATTTGGTCCAGCCGGTCAGCCGTATGCGTTGCTGGAGGCGCTGGTACGCCATCAGCCCCGTAATCTGACGCTGATCAGTAACAATGCGGGCAACGGCGACAGTGGCCTGGCCGCGCTGCTTAAGGCCGGTTGTGTCGGTAAAATCATTTGCTCATTTCCACGGCAGACCGATTCATGGATTTTTGACGATCTTTACCGTCGCGGCAAGATTGAGCTGGAGCTGGTGCCGCAGGGAACCCTTGTGGCACGGATTCAGGCAGCCGGCTGCGGATACGGCGGTATCTATACGCCGACCGGTTTCGGAACAGAACTGGCGGCGGGTAAAGAGACGCGGGAAATTAATGGTCGCCAGTACGTGCTGGAAATGCCGCTCAGAGCGGACTTTGCGCTGATCGAAGCAGAGCGCGGAGACCGCTGGGGCAATCTGGTATACCGCAAGGCCGCACGTAACTTTGGGCCGATTATGGCGATGGCCGCCGCCTGTACCGTTGCCGAAGTCCACTTTCTGGCGTCACCAAGTGAACTTGACCCGGAAGCGGTGGTGACCCCCGGAATTTTTGTACAGCGCGTGGTTGTGACCGATCACCGCACAACCCCGCTTCTGACCTGAGGAGTACGCGAATATGGACATGGCTAAAATCAGCCACGAGGCGCTGGCGATGCGTATAGCGCAGGATATTCCCGATGGTGCCTACGTCAATCTGGGGATCGGGTTGCCCACCCTGGTCGCCAACTGCCTTCCCGCCAATAAAGATATTATCCTGCACAGCGAAAACGGCATTCTGGGGATGGGCCAGGCCCCCGCACCCGGGGACGAAGATCCCGATCTCATTAACGCCGGCAAGCAGCCGGTTACCCTCCTGCCCGGCGGCTGCTTTTTCCATCACGGCGATTCCTTCGCAATGATTCGGGGCGGGCATCTCGACCTCTGCGTGCTGGGGGCCTATCAGGTATCCCAGCGAGGCGATCTGGCTAACTGGAGTACAGGCAAATCCGATGCGATCCCCGCCGTGGGTGGCGCAATGGACCTGGCAATTGGAGCCCGACGCATTGTGGTGATGACGGAACATCTGACACGCAGCGGCGAATGCAAGATTGTTGAACAATGTAGCTATCCGCTGACCGGAATGGCCTGCGTCAACCGTATCTACAGCGATCGGGCGGTCATCGATGTCACCGAGAACGGGCTAATCGTGCGTGAAATCCTCAGTAATATCACGCCGCAACAGCTCCAGGATATTACGCCGGTTGAACTGACTTTCGCCTGCGATCGGGGAGGAAGATACCGATGAACAACGCCTGGCTTTGTGATGCCGTACGCACCCCTTTTGGTCGGCTGAACGGGGGCCTCGCCGCGATCCGTGCGGATGAACTGGCCGCACTGCCAATCAGAGCGCTGGTTGAGCGGCACAGCCAGATTGACTGGCCCGCGCTGGACGACGTGCTGTACGGCTGCGCGAATCAGGCCGGAGAGGATAATCGAAACGTTGGGCGCATGGCCCTGCTGCTTGCCGGGTTGCCCGCTTCCGTACCCGGTTGTACCGTCAACCGTCTGTGCGGTTCCAGCCTGGACGCGGTGGCCATGGCCGCCCGGAGTATCCATACCGGGGAAAACCATCTGCTGATAGCGGGTGGCGTAGAGCATATGACCCGCTCACCTTTTGTGATGAGCAAGGCCGCTAAAGCCTTCAGCCGTCAGATGCAGCTGGAAGACACCACTATGGGCTGGCGGCTGATTAATCCGCGTATGAAGGCACTGTACGGCGTAGAGTCGATGCCGCAAACCGCTGAAAATCTGGCGGCTAAATTCGATATCAGCCGGGAGGATATGGATGCGCTGGCCCTGCGCAGCCAGCAGCGCACTGCCGACGCGCAGAAAAAGGGGTTTTATCGCGATCAGCTGATGGCAGTGGAGATCGTGCATAAAAACGCCCCTTCCAGCTGGTTTTCTGAGGATGAACACCCGCGCCCCGTCACGCTTTCGATGCTGGAAAAACTGAAGCCGGTAACGTTTCCACAGGGGACGGTAACAGCGGGTAACGCATCAGTGCCTGCGCCCTGTTGCTGGCCAGCGATGCGGGCCTGCAACGACATAAGCTCACACCCCTGGCGCGCATTGTTGCCAGCGCAATTACGGGTATTGAACCCACAATTATGGGCCTGGGCCCGGTGGCAGCTATCCGCAAAGTGCTGGCGTTCACCGGCTTAACCCTTGAGCAAATGGATGTGATTGAGCTGAATGAGGCCTTCGCTGCCCAGGTACTGGCCGTCACCCGCGAACTGAGGCTGGCGGACGATGAAGCCCGAGTGAATCCGAATGGAGGTGCCATCGCCCTTGGGCATCCGCTCGGTGCTTCCGGCGGCAGACTGTTGATGAACGCCGCCTGGGCGCTACAGCAGAGCAACGGCCGTTACGGGCTGTGTGCCATGTGTATCGGCGTTGGCCAGGGAATCGCGATGATTATTGAGAGGAGTTAACATGCATATTGAGTATCGACTCGATGGTCCGGCTGGTGCCCCCGTGCTGGTGTTATCAAATTCACTGGGCACCACCTTCGCGTCGTGGCAGCCACAGATGGCCGCGCTAACCCGTCATTTCAACGTGCTGCGCTACAACACTCGCGGCCACGGCAATACGCCGTTACCTCTGTCATCGGTCACCCTCGAACTACTGGGCCGCGATGTTATCGATCTGCTGGACAGAGAAGGCATTCAGCAGGCCCACTTTTGTGGTGTTTCGCTGGGCGGACTCACCGGACTGTGGCTGAGCCGTTTTGCTGCACATCGCTGCCGGCGCGTGGTGGTCGCGAATACGGCTGCCCGCATCGGCCATTCTGCGCACTGGCTGCAGCGCGTCCGCCATATCCGTAAAAAAGGACTGTCCGCGATCGCAGCTTCAGCGCCTTCCCGCTGGTTCGGCGAAGATTTTATTCGTCATTTTC
This sequence comes from Erwinia sp. GW821-FHT03D09, assembly GCF_059420805.1. Lineage (NCBI taxonomy): Bacteria > Pseudomonadati > Pseudomonadota > Gammaproteobacteria > Enterobacterales > Erwiniaceae > Erwinia > Erwinia sp. GW821-FHT03D09. Next base: position 15,870 of record NZ_JBWKUK010000004.1, on the reverse strand, counting down.
AGCCACAGGTCAGTGAAATGAGCGTGGCGCTGTCGCAGGCGAGTCCGGAGGGATATGCCGCCTGCTGCGAAGCGCTGGCCGCCGCCGATCTGCGGGAAGAGGTCAGGCGTATTATACTGCCGATGTTGATTGTGGCGGGTGAAAACGACCTGATTACGCCGGTCGCCGATTCAGAGTGGTTGCGGAGCCATATTCACGGTGCCGAGCTGACGCTGTTGCCCGCCGCGCACCTAAGTAACATTGAGTGCCCGCAGGCGTTCAGCGAACGGGTCTGTGATTTTCTGCTGGCCTGAACCAGTAGAATTGTTACCGGTACGCACGGCACCGGTAACATTGAACACGCTTAAAGTGGATGGTAGGCAAACAGCGCCGGAGCACCGCCGGTATGCACAAAAACAATCGGCCCTTCGCGACGGAAACGATTCTGAGCGATACCGTCAATCAGCCCCGCCATCGCCTTACCGGTGTAAACCGGGTCGAGGAAAATGCCCTCAAGCCGCGCCAGCAGTTTTACCGCTTCCAGGCCTTCTTCATTCGGTACGCCGTACTTAGGTGCAAAGTAGTCATCCCACAGGGTAATTTCCGCGCGACTGTTCAGCTCCAGCGACTGCGCCACCTGCTGGCGAAGTAATTCCACTTTTGGCAGCTGAGCGGCAGCTTTGCGGGAAACCGTGACGCCAACCAGTTCAGTATCCGGCAGCAGTTGCTCCAGCCCGACCGCCAGTCCGGCATGGGTCCCGGCGCTGCCGGATGCCACCACTACCGCCGCAAAATCCACTACGCCTTCGCTCTGGTGGGCAATTTCCTGCGCACATTCAACGTAGCCCAGCGCACCCAGTGCGCTCGAACCGCCTACCGGAATGCTGTACGGACGGAATCCCTGAGCCTCCAGCAGCATGGCCTGTTCTTCCAGCTGCGCGTCGGGATCGTGCAGCGCATCCACCATCACCACTTCCGCATTCATCAATTCCAGCAGCAGACGGTTACCGTTGCTGAGGTAGTTTTCTGCACGGGTATCGATGGGATTTTCCAGCAGCGCCACGCATTTCAACCCCAACTTTGCCGCCACTGCCGCCGTCTGGCGAACGTGGTTAGACTGAATAGCGCCGGCGGTAACCAGCACGTCAGCACCATTGCGCAGCGCATCGGCGGCGAGAAACTCCAGCTTTCTGAGCTTGTTACCCCCCAGCGCTACTGGCGTAACATCATCACGTTTAATGAAAATATCGCGTCCCAGATAGTCAGAAAGACGAGGCAAATGCTCGAACGGCGTTGGGGCACCCAGCAGCTCAACACGGGGAAAATTAACAAGATTATGTAAGGACAACGCGGCCTCCGCGAGATGTGCGTTCGAATTATTTCTTAGTGTTGCAGAAGATAGCGATCGGGTCATCTTTCATTTGGTGATATCTCAATGCCACGCTGAATAACGGTGAAAAATAATTACAGCTCAGATCACACTTTTCACACATGCTGCTCCATAATTCAGATCCCGAACTGATGAAAAATGGAACAAGGATATGCGCAATCCCACGCTGTTGCAGTTTTTTCACTGGTACTATCCCGATGGCGGCAAGCTGTGGCCTGAAGTGGCCGAGAAGGCTGCCAGTCTGGCCGAAATGGGCATTACCGATGTCTGGCTACCCCCGGCGTATAAAGGCGAGTCCGGCGGTTACTCCGTTGGCTACGATACATACGATTTGTTCGACTTAGGCGAATTCGAGCAGAAAGGTTCAAGAGCCACCAAGTACGGTGATAAAGAGCAGCTGCTGGCCGCAACCGCAGCACTGAAGTCCCATGGGATAGGGGTGATCCTCGATGTGGTGCTTAACCACAAGATGGGCGCGGATGAAAAGGAACGGGTGCAGATAAATCGCGTAAATCCCGAAAACCGTGAAGAAATTGACGATGAGGTGATTGAAGCCGAAGCCTGGACCCGCTTCACCTTTCCGGTTCGTGAAGGAAAATATTCAAAATTTATCTGGGATTACAGATGCTTTAGCGGCGTCGATCATATCGAAAACCCGGATGAAAACGGCGTGTTCAAGATCGTCAACGACTATACCGGCGAGGGCTGGAACGAACAGGTTGACGATGAGCTGGGCAACTTTGATTATCTGATGGGAGCCAATATCGACTTCCGCAACCATGCGGTGACCGAAGAGCTGAAGTACTGGGCGCGCTGGGTGATGGCGCAACTCCCTGCCACCACCGGCTTCCGGCTGGACGCAGTGAAGCATATTCCGGCCTGGTTCTATAAAGAGTGGATTGAGCACGTGCAGGAGGCCAATGAGGCCCCGTTGTTTATCGTCGCCGAATACTGGTCACACGAACTGGACAAACTGCAGCAGTATATTGACCAGGTAGACGGTAAAACCATGCTGTTTGATGCGCCGTTGCAAATGAACTTCCATAATGCTTCGCAGCAGGGCGCCGACTACGATCTGAGCCAGATTTTTACCGACACGCTGGTCGCAGCCGATCCGTGGCATGCGGTAACCATTGTCGCCAACCATGATACCCAGCCGCTACAGGCGCTGGAGGCCCCGGTCGATCCCTGGTTCAAACCGCTGGCCTATGCGCTGATTTTACTGCGGGAAAACGGCGTCCCTGCCCTGTTCTATCCCGATCTTTACGGTGCCCGCTATCAGGATGAGGGCGACGACGGCGAGCAGTATGAGATTGAAATACCGGTGGTTGCAGAGCTGGAAGCGCTAATCCGTGCCCGTCAGCTGTTTGCTCACGGCGTGCAGACCGAGTGGTTCGATCACGCTAACTGCATCACCTTTGCACGCAGCGGCACGGAAGAATTGCCGGGATGCGTAGTGATCATGTCCAACGGGGATGAGGGGGAGAAAGTGCTGGATCTGGGTGAGAATTTTTCCGGGAAGCGCTGGTCCGATTATCTCGGTCATCGTGAGGAGCAGGTTGAGAGTGACGTGAACGGTGTCGCGACGTTCCGCTGTAATCCGGGTAGCGTGAGCGTGTGGGTGCTGGGGGAGTAAAGTAACGGGTGGTGCCGGGCGAATTTGGCCGCAAGGACGCGGCCAAAAAGCACAGCCAGCACAGGCACCTTACGGTTTAACGCTGCTCGCAGCAGCAGCAGCAGCAGCAGCAGCAGCAGCAGCAGCAGCGAGACTATCCGCCAGCGCCTTCTGGCACTCTGCCGTCGGCTGATTCACCTTGCTCAGCGTCAGCTTATCGTAATGCAAAACGCTGCCTTCCAGCTCCAGCAGCATCACCCGCGACTGATTATTGATGTTTACCCAGTCACCGTCCAGCAGAGTGGTCTTACCCGGTTTAGCAATCACCCGCTGCCACTGACGGCAGTCAAGCGTATCGCCCGCGGCGGTAATAATCAGGCTGGCGCGCGCTTCAGGGCTGACCAGCCCTTTCTGCGGCCCCATCGTCTGCCAGTTACCCACCAGCGATGCCGGTGGTGGCGTTTTCACCGCGCTGCTGTAACCTTCCAGCTGCGCACACCCGCTCAGCGCGGTAACGGCCAGCCCTGCAATAATCCAGTTTTTCATGTTTTTCCCTGCTTTATGAATCACGCGCTACGTTATAATTTTTTCCCGCTACGCCGCAAGCTCGTTCGGCGGTTCACGACGGATTTCTGCCCTTCTCCCCTGACCTGTACCCGCGCCACACCTTTCCTTTTTCCGCCAGCCCCGTGTACACTGGCGGCCGAAATTCCCCAGGCAGGACCGCTATGAAAACTGTTGAAGAATATTACGCCATTGCTAAAGACCTGTTTCTTGAGGCACATCCGGAGCTGAAATCAGGTATTGAGAACCTCACAGCAGAACAGGCGGCCAGCGTCGGTATGAGCATTGAACAGCTTCAGGCGCTGCAAAAGGATCGCGCCTACGCGGCCTACGTGCGCGAGAAAAAACTGGACGGCGTTTTATTTGCCATTCAGCTGGCCGAGCCGGATAAAGCCGTGATGGTGGAAGCGATTGAAACCTATCTGCGCTCGCATGCTGAAGCGCTGGGATTGAGCTGGGAAGAGTTTTGTATTCAGAACGAACTGTGATCGGTCGATCCTCCCGAACAGACGCGCCAACACGTCTGTTCAGGGGTTGTAGCGCTTAACCGGCCAGGCGGGAACCTGACGTTGCCGCCAGCTCATCCTCGCGGAATGCTTCTCGCCTTACGCTAAAACCATCGTACCAACGGCATTCAACCATCCCGCTGGCAATACCCGTCACAATCATCACGGGTCCACCATCCTTGCGCTGCACTTCATTACTGATTATAAACATGACAAAGCACCTCCCTTTCGGTTAAAAGACAGAATAGTTATAGCATCTTGTTGATTTCGATGCCGTTAACCGAAGGTTAATAAATTGTTAAATGCAAATAAGCAGTTAAAAACTCGATAAATAAAAAAAACGCATAAGTTTTACAGGTTTCGTTTATGTGAAGCAGCTCTCACTTACACTTAGATTTTGCAACCTTCACAGTCCGCTTCATCGCCCAGGTCGGCTGGCAATTCTGCAGCTTTTTTCTCTGCATTGGCTTCCGCCTGTTCCAGCTGCGCATCAATATCAAATTCAAAAATATCGTCTTTCATCACATTGCTCCCACATTGGTAAAAAAACGGACCCGCCTGGCGAGTCCGCAAGCCGTACGTTATACCGATTAGCCGCGCACTCTGGCAACCAAATTTACCAGCGACAGCACGATCGACCCCACGATAAAACCTATCACCAGGTTGGCCCCGTTAGACGCCAGGACAGCAGCCAGCGCACCCAGTCCGGCGCTAAATCCTTCAATGGCATGATGCAGGAACGGCACACCGTGCACGATAATACCGCCGCCGACCAGAAACATTGCCACGGTACCGACAACGGTCAGAATTTTCATCAGCCACGGGGCCGTTGCAAGCAACACGCCACCGACCGATTTCGCCAGCGCCGAGCTTTTCTTCTGCAGCCAGTAGCCAAGATCGTCAATCTTGACGATGGCAGCCACAATGCCGTAAACACCCACGCTGACCAGAATCGCAATTCCGGACAGAATTAAGACCTGATTAAGCAGCGGGGCTTCCGAAACGATCCCTAAGGTGATCGCCACGATTTCGGCGGAGAGAATAAAGTCGGTACGAATAGCCCCCTGCACCTTTTTCTTCTCGAAGGCCGCCGGGTCCTGCTGCGCCACCTTCAGTAAACGCTGCTCTCGGGCCTCCGGGGTTTCATCACTTTTGCTTTTGTGCAGGCTGTGCAGCACCTTTTCCACCCCTTCATAACAGAGGTAGGCGCCGCCAATCATCAGCAGTGGCGTAATTGCCCAGGGCGCAAATGCGCTGATCACCAGCGCCAGCGGCACCAGGATCAGCTTATTGATGAATGAGCCTTTCGCTACGCCCCATACCACGGGCAGCTCACGGTTGGCTTTCACTCCGCTAACCTGCTGCGCATTAAGAGACAGATCGTCCCCCAGTACACCCGCGGTTTTTTTTGCCGCCACTTTTCCCATAACCGAAATATCATCAAGCAGCGTGGCAATATCATCCAGCAAGCTTAGTAAGCTACTTCCCGCCAAAGTGTGATTCCTTATTCATGTTCATCATGTTGACAGCAGGGACACCGCTCGATCTCCAGCACCGCCATATCGGCAATGCCTTCGCAGTCCCATTCAACGCGCACCGGCTGGCCCTGTCGCTCAGTATGGTGCAGATACTTACTTACCGGACTTTCAGTCATGCCGGTAATTTCTTCCGTGGCAATCAGCCGATCGCCGACGAAAATACGCGCAGTCGCCCGGGTGTTCACCATCCGTTCACCGCTCAGTTGATACAAACGCTTTACCGTCAGTTTGACACTGGCCATATCTCGCCCTGCGCTTCGCCGTAGAATGTGGGGATGATCTAAACAATTATGCGTAACAACTGCAAATTTTGTAAAAAAATTCCCTGTTGTGAAGAAAAACATTTCCCTATTCCGCGTTAAAAAACGAGAATTTAGCGCTGCAATTACTCAACCGGACTGAGCTATTAACATGAAGTTGCGTCGTATTCCTGCCTGGCTGCCACTGCTGGCGGCACTGTTCTCTCTCTATTTTATCTGGGGTTCAACCTATCTGGTTATCCGCATCGGCGTGGAAAGCTGGCCGCCAATGATGATGGCCGGGCTGCGATTCCTGCTGGCGGGCGTTGTTCTGCTGGCTATTTTGCTGCTACGTGGAGAAAAACTGCCGTCGCTTAAAGCCACCGGAAACGCGGCGATTGTCGGTATTTTACTGCTGGCGATGGGCAACGGCGCGGTCACCGTGGCCGAACATCAGCACGTGCCTTCCGGGCTGGCAGCGGTAATGGTGGCGACCGTGCCGCTATTCGCGATGTGCTTTAGCCGCATGTTTGGCATCCAGACCCGCTGGATCGAGTGGGTCGGGATCGGCGTGGGGCTGGTGGGTATCCTGCTGCTCAACAGCGGTGGACATATGGCCGGTAATCCATGGGGCGCGCTGATGATTCTGGCAGGCTCCATGACCTGGGCGTTCGGCTCCGTTTGGGGCTCACGCATTGAACTGCCGCAGGGAATGATGGCAGGAGCCGTTGAGATGCTGTCGGCGGGAATTGTGCTGCTGCTTGCCAGCACGCTGAGCGGTGAGCATCTGACCGGTGCACCAACGCTGCCGGGCATTCTGGCGCTGGGCTATCTCAGCCTGTTTGGTTCGATTATCGCCATCAACGCCTATATGTTCCTGATCCGCAACGTCACCCCGGCAGTGGCGACCAGCTATGCCTACGTTAATCCGGTGGTGGCGGTGCTGCTGGGGATTGGCTTTGCCGGGGAAACGCTCTCTTCACGCGAATGGCTGGCGCTGGCGATCATCGTACTTGCGGTGGTGCTGGTCACGCTGGGTAAATACCTGTTCCCGGCAAAACCTACTATCAAACCCATCAGCCGGGATTAACCGTTAAAGCTGGTGAATGCCTTTTTCATCGATCTCGCCGTTGCCTGCAGCGGCGCAGATCCACTCTTCAAGACGGGCGCTCAGGGCCTGTTCTTCCAGCCGCGTTTTACCGCGCAACGAGCACTCCCACACCAGCAGCACCTTCCAGCCGCCGTCGGTAAGCTCAGCAATATAGCGTTTATCGCGCGCCACGTTACTGTCAATTTTCCCCATCCAGAACGCCGTACGCGTGGCGGGCATCTTAAATAAGTGGCAATGATGATGGTGCCAGAAACAGCCGTGAACAAAAATGATTGCCCGGTAGTCCGGCAAAACAAAATCAGGTCTGCCGGGCAGCGACTTATCCTGCGCCCGAAAAGTGATGTCCAGTTCGCCCAGCAGCTCCGCCACGCGCTGTTCAATCGCCGTGTCGCGGGTGCGGATCGCTCGCATATTTTTACTACGCACGTCGGGTTTATGTACGTCAGCCATCCTGATCTTCCTTTGGCAACAGCATTTGAGTATAGCCCTTTATTGTCGCGCAGGATGCCTCTACACTTAGCCAAAATTCCAGTTAAAGTGGATCTGATTTAATGGGCCCTGTTGAACGAGAAAAGCTGATGCTGCCGAAAGGCGCGAATAAACTGCTGCTGCATTCCTGCTGCGCCCCCTGCTCTGGCGAAGTGATGGAAGCCCTGCAGGCATCAGGCATTGATTACACCATCTTCTTCTACAACCCGAATATTCATCCGCAGAAGGAGTATCTGCTGCGCAAAGAGGAAAATATCCGCTTTGCCGAGCAGCACGGCATTCCGTTTGTCGATGCCGATTACGACACCGATAACTGGTTTGCGCGGGCAAAAGGTATGGAGTGGGAGCCGGAGCGCGGCGTGCGCTGCACCATGTGTTTCGATATGCGTTTTGAGCGTACCGCACTTTACGCCTATGAGAATGGTTTTCCGGTCATCTCCAGTTCGCTGGGTATTTCACGCTGGAAGAACATGCAGCAGATTAACGACTGCGGTGACCGGGCGGCAGCGCCCTATGAAGGCATTAGCTACTGGGATTATAACTGGCGCAAAAAAGGCGGCGCGGCGCGCATGATCGAAATCAGTAAACGCGAGCGGTTTTATCAGCAGGAATACTGCGGCTGCGTCTACTCGCTGCGCGACAGCAACCTGCATCGCAAAAGCCAGGGCCGTCCGTTAATTAAGTTGGGCGTATTGTATTACGGTGATGAAGACGCTGAGGGAAAATCGTAAAGGATCGCCGCATTACTACAATCGTTGCGGGAGTGAGACGGGCGCCGCAGTAAGGCCGTTGTCAGGCAAGGCAGTGAGACAATCGCCAGGTGAGTAGCACAAACATAGCGACAAACCATCGATGCATGAGTTGTTCAAAACGCTGAAAAGAGATAAGTGTAACGCCCCTCACAACGAGGGGCGTTAATCGCAGCGGATACGCGAAACTTCCTCAGCGCTTATTTTTTCTTTTTACTCTTTTTCAGCAGCGCGCGAACCTGTTTCAGTTCTGCTGCGCTCAGCTGTTCTGGCAGTTCTTCAGCAGTATCCTGATTGTCCACTTCCGGCTCTTTTGCTCCTTCAAGCGTGATCAGCAGACGGCGGGTCACTTCCTGACTGACTGAAGTCTGGTTTTCCAGCGCAATGGCTTTCAGTGTTTCTTTTAATACAGGATCGATCTTTAACGTCAGGCTTACTGTCTCAGTCATTGTTGAATCTCCTGATAAATTTACACATCAAATTAGCCTGTTAAGCTAAATTTAACCATACTGTCATAAAAATTTAATATATTAGTGACTAACTGCAAACTCAGCCAGTACCTGCCGATCCGTGCCGCAGAAATCGCCCTGTAATTCCGCACAGAGTTTTGCCATATACGCCACTAAAAAATCAGCATTGATTTCTGCCAGACGTTTGCCTTCGGCGGTCTGCATAGTTTGCGGCAGCTTAAGCAGCTTTTTCTGGAAATGATCCAACGCCCATTCGGCATCATCCAGCGGCCTTTCACGGGCCAGCGGGTCATGGCTGTCAAACAACGAGCGCCCCAGCGCGCCGGAGACGTAAAACACGCGCGCCAGTCCAATCGCCCCCAGGGATTCCAGCCGATCTGCATCCTGCACGATTTTTGCCTCCAGCGTTTCCGGCGTGACGGCGGCGCTGAAGCTGTGTGCGTGAACCGCATGCATCACGGCGGCGATTTTCTCTGAAGGAAAATCCGGAAACTCCGTCAGCAGAACCCGGCGCGCTTCTTCGGCAGCCTGGGCGGAAGCCAGATGCCGTTGCGGATGGTTTTTCGGTAAGTTAACAATGTCGTGAAAATAGCAGCTGGTCAGAACCACCAGCGGGTCGGCCTCGCTTCCCTGCATAATGCGCTGTGCGGTTTGCCATACGCGCGCCAGATGCGCCACGTCATGCGCCTTATCCTCTTTCTGCCTGCTCTGGTGTAGCCACTGCTCAAAGCGCGATTGCCAGGTGTTCAGCATAATAGACTCTCCTTCATTCTTTGGACTTGTTGAGATTCTGGTGGCGCCAGGCCACGATTAAGGAGCTGTGCCAGCGTGGTAAAAGTGAGACCTTCATCACTATTAGTACATGTATTCATTATGTTACAGCATGATGGCATCCCGATACTTTCTGCCGCGCAAACAAACCGCTCTAATTATGAGCAAATCTTTAAGCAGCCATAATACAGTGCAAAGGTAACGAAACGTTTCACCTCTCAACTCATAGCAAAGATTATCGTTTGCTTTACATTACCCCCTCCAGGTAAACTCCACACTTTTCTGAATATTTTGAAAATGCCGCACTGCTTTAAAACATTGTAATTAAGCAACATGTAAAATATGTTACGCTGCAAAAATGACGTTGGCTTGCCGTTTAAAAACGCCCATTTTAGCGTCAGTACAGCGTCATCAGCGGGTGCGCGCCCTGCTATCTGGCCGTCAAAGTCAGACCCGGCGCATCATGAAATCCCAACCACCGGTTCAGGGTAATCATGAAGGCTGTTACGGGATTGACGTAAAGCGTAACCACCTGTAAGGAAACCTGGGGATGAGCATGGAGAACATCAGCCACCACAGCCCGCATGGGCAACCGGGTGACCGGCTATGGGTGCGAGCAACCTGGCGCGGGCTGGTGATTGCTCCCGAAGATGTTGCGCGATATCAGCAGGACCCGGCGGCGTTCAGAGACCGCAAATATTGCCGCTACCGGGCCGATACCCGCACCTGGGGCAGTGAAGACGGCGTGGGCCATCCCGGCTGGCAGGCAGGTATTCATATGCCGCGCTGGGCCAGCCGTATTGACCTGCTGATTACCCGCCTGCGCGTGGAAAAAATCCAGGATATCAGTGACGATGACATCATCGCGGAAGGTGTACAGTTCGACAGCCATTTTTTAAATAACTTTTTTACCATGCAGAGCGAAACCCACTCTCCAAAAGAGGCCTACCGCAAGGCATGGATCGCCCAGTATGGCGGAACCAGCTGGGAAGTTAACCCATGGGTATGGGTTATCGACTTTGAACGGATCCGATCGCTGTGAATGATGCGCGGCGCTGAAGTTTTTCAGCGTCGTTTGCGCTTCATCACAGACAATTCCTAATATAACTGGTTGAATATCCCCCTCAATTTGCCATCATTTTTGGCAACTATCATGATAATCGCACCCACCCACCGCTCAAATTTCGCGCAATGTATATTAACCCGTTGCAGCATTTGTGCGGCTGCGGCATGGTGTAAGAGGATTTTATTACCGCGCGGGGACAATATCAGCATGATCAAATGGCCGTGGAAAAGCGAGGATGACGCAGCGACCCGTGGATTACCCTGGCAACAGGCGCTTGAGATTCCGCTGCTGGCTCCACTTAATGAAGGTGAACGCCAGACATTGATCGCGCTCGCCGCACGCTTTTTGCGTCAGAAACGTATCGTTGGCTTACAGAATCTTGAACTGGACGAGTTAAAACGGTGTCGTCTGGCACTGTTGTTTTGCCTTCCCGTGCTCAACCTCGGCTACGACTGGCTGGATGGCTTTCTGGAAGTATTGATCTACCCTACCCCATTTATGGTTGATGACGAATGGCAGGATGAGTTTGGCCTGGTTCACCGTGAGCGAATGGTGCAGTCCGGTCAGAGCTGGGAACAGGGTCCGATTGTACTTAACTGGCTGGATATTCAGGATTCCTTTGACCGTTCCGGCTATAACCTGGTGATCCACGAGGTAGCACACAAGCTGGACGCACACGGCAGCGGTGAGTCAACCGGCATTCCGGCCATGGCACTACGCGACGTAGCAGGCTGGGAGCGCGATATGCTGGCGGCGATGAATGCTATTCAGGAAGAGGTCGATCTGGTTGGAGAAAATGCCGCGACCATTGATGCTTATGCCGCCAGCGATCCCGCTGAATGCTTCGCCGTGCTATCGGAATATTTCTTCAGCGCCCCGGAGCTGCTGCTGGTGAGGTTCCCACAGGTCTACGAGCGGCTGCGCCAGTTTTATCGCCAGGACCCTTATCAGCGTTTGGAGCAGCAGTTAGAACAGCAAAATCCGAACGGAATTGTTCATTAAAACAACGCTCTGCTGCAAACTACGCCATTCAGCTGGCACCGCTATTTTTGCTGTTGACAGGTAACAGGCAGATCGCTAATATGCGCCTCGTTCACACGATTCCTCTGTAGTTCAGTCGGTAGAACGGCGGACTGTTAATCCGTATGTCACTGGTTCGAGTCCAGTCAGAGGAGCCATATTTAAGGGAAGCAGACGTTCACTGACGTCTGCTTTCTGCATTTCTATCAGTTGGTTATCTCTCTTTAGTCGTTCACCCTCGTTCACCAAAAACCACTCGAAGCCATATCATATTGATGGTAAAAATGCTGGTAATACTGGTTCGATTTCCCTTTTACCAACAAACGAGGGGGTGTTTTCATGTCACTGACTGATATCAAAGCAAAAAATGCAAAACCCCTTGAGAAGGAATACAAGCTAACCGACGGCTTCGGCATGTTCCTTCGCGTTACCCCGAAAGGTTCCAAATACTGGCAAATGGCTTACCGCTTCGGAGGGAAACAAAAACTCTTCTCTATTGGTGTTTATCCTGCTGTTTCACTTGCTAATGCAAGACAACGCCGTGATGAGGCCAGAAGGCTTCTTGCTCAGGGTATTGACCCTAATGCAAAGAAACAGGCAGAGGTTAAAGAGCTAAAGGCCAAGCGTGATAAGACACGCACCTTCACTGTGGTGACAAAAGCTTGATTGTTCCTTGAAATACAATTAAAAAATGAAAAGGTCAAATAATATGACAATGAAATGTTAAATAGTGCTGTATGATTGCTTTAAACAATCACCTGCTGACAGGCTTGCCCTGTTAATGATGGGATTTATCCCGAAAAAATGGTGTTTTGGTTTTAAACATGAAATGTCAGTAAGCTCAAAATAAAATTATGCAACACAAACGAGTGCAACCACTAACATTGAATGCCTGATACTCTCCGCGTTACTTATTTTATCAAATCAAGGAAAATAATTTCACCTGTTGTTTTTAGATTCTGTTTTCATCTTTTAGCCTGTGAATTGTGCAACACATAAAAGCTATTGGTATTTTCATTATTTCACCTAAATTTCGCTTTCCCGCCTTACGGCGAGAGAGAAAAAAACCTAATGCTCAATATAACTACTTTACCTCAACCGTTTATCCGATTCTGCCTCAGTTAATTTCACAGACATTAAAACTAGCGTTATTATTTAACTATAGAAAAACTTTGCACATTGTCGTTATTTTTTAGCTCCTTCAGGAGATATAAAAATAAAGCAATGCCCACCTATACACTCACTTCGTGAGCGTGTGGGGTCTACCGACGGTTGCCTGCCGCAGGCTAACACTGTTTCCTTCGGAAACAAGGTCAACGTCAACATCAGAGTTTTTCTTACGAAAAACTAAAAATAGCATAGTCGCATTGGAGATTTATATTTTGGTTTAATATTTAAATTTATATTGAGGTTGTTTTTATTATATGGCTATTTTTCATCTTGATTTTAAAATTGTGAAACGTTCTGAAGGCAAGTCTTCCGTTGCAAAAGCTGCCTATCATGCCCGTTGCAGAATCACCGATGAAAGAACAGGTGATACCTATAATTATAGCCGCCGTACAGATTTATACGGGCATTTCATATTAGCACCTGTTAATGCTCCTCAATATATTGTAAAAGACTCTACAGCATTGTGAAATGAAGTTGAAAGGGTTGAGCGTCAACAAAATGGTCAAACAGCCCGTTTTTTCGATGTTGCTATTCCCACCGAGTTAAATAATGACGACAAGAAAAAACTTGTTCTTGAGTATTGCCAGAAAAACTTCGTTGATAAAGGCATGATTGCCGATATCGCTTTCCACGATCTCGATAGCGATAACCCACATGCTCACGTTATGTTGACATTAAAAACCATTAGCCCGGAAGGCTTCGGCAAAAAAGAAAGAAGCTGGAACGACAGAAAAATGTCTGTGTTGTGGCGTGAGTCATGGGCATCTATGGCTAACAGCTACCTTGCTGCTGCTGGTTCACCAGAACGTATTGATCATCGTTCCCTTCAGGTCCAGCATGAGGAAGCTCTATCAAATGCGGCGGCGACTCTGGATAATGAAGAACAAGCACTATGGCTTGCTAAAGCCGCCGAAACAAACCGTCCTCCAATGAAACGTATTCACAGTGCCAAATGGCGTAGTAAGGCGGCTCAGGAACAAAGAGCTGCAGAACAGGCTGTTCGTGATGCTGCTAAACAAGAAGCGGTTGAAGTCTACAAAACATTCAGGGAACTTGATCTTGAAATCGTCGTTGATGTTAGAAGCTTTACGATTACATATCTTGCTGAGCCAGAAGATATTGTATTACCAGAAACGCGCTCTGGCTCTTCTGACAGTGAAGCACAGAAACCTGTATTCATAGCGCCAGCTCCTCGTTTGCGTGGCGTAAAATCTTACCGTGATAAAGACAAAGTAAGTAAAGTTGTCATAAATAATAAGTTAGCACAAATCGTTTCTGATGCTGACAACAAAACTATTTTGAAAACATCTCAATCTAAAATCTCAAACAGGGCATCCAGAAGCGCCCCTGACCGTGTTAACAGGAAAACAGCTACCCCACCAGTATAATATCTTTAAACGCTTTACAGCTCTTTTGGTTGATTTTATCAGAGATAAATTCATATGGGCTAAAACAGACAAAACTAAAGTTGATATTATTAGTGAAGAACATGATAAACGTATTGCTGAAAACTACATCTTTGACGAAGTATTGGAGCGTCGTGTTCCTCGCGATGAATATGAGAAACAAGCCAAGTTTAACCAAGATGACTACAAGCCAACACAGGATGAGATCAGCCGTTTCTCAAGTCGTCCTAAGCTGGGCCAGCCAGATCACAGTATGGATCTCACCCCATCTATCCCACCTGAGCAGGTGAGAAGGTGAGAAGGTGAGAAGGTGAGAAGGTGAGAAGGAGTAACTATCCAAGGTTGAGGCCGCCGGGATATCGTCATAATCGTGATGATTAATAGCATAATCGATAAAAGATAAGAATTTCATTTAAACTCCATAGCTAGCTTTAGATTTCAGTATTTCTATACTGTGATCAAACCCATTATACTGTAAGAAATTAATAATATCGTTTTCTTTGAATTTATTATTTGGACCCAGTATTATTTTTGAAATGGCCTGTTTGGGGAAAGCAAACTCGTAATAAGATGTTATTTGATCATTGTATACTCTATACTTCAAGTCCTTAATTAAGGATGAATCTGGATGCTCATATTTCCCAATATCTAAAGTCTGATAAACTAACCTCACTTCTTTCTCTTCCTTAAATGCAGGATTTTTAGTGATAGTATTTAGGTGAATAACATTACCAATTAATCTATGGATTAATTCATCATAGCGACTAAATTTTGATGATGATATTATTTCATTCATGTAGTATTTTTTTATAAATGAATATCTTGACAATATTGATTCAACCAAAGAATTAACTCTCTTAATATCCATATACTCGACATCGGCTAGAGTAAGTCGATGCTTGGAGTCAAGGTGATTACCTATCATTCCATTGTAGACATTAATTTTAGTTCTATTGAACCCAATAGATACACCAAATCCATCTTTCGCATAAGCTCGCCATTGACTCAAAATATCCCCTGATTTAGATAGACAACAAGCAAACGGCGTCCCAATAGACATATTATCATCTAGATGTGTTATTAACTGGTTAAAGCAGTAAGGTTCTAAATTTTTGGATAAACAATCCCTCAAAGCAGTATGGAACCATTTTTTTTCCATGTAGTCGTTCATGTGATCCATAGAGCTTAACCATAAACGCTTATTCTGAATAATGCTGAAAAAGGAATCAGGGCTACAATAATGATAAATCATGCTCATTTTATTCAAGTCCTTTTATAAGAAACATCACTTATTGTTTTGTTTGATAGATAGAGATTATATCACGTAATTTCAGTGTCTGCGTGTCCGTTTCTAGCCCGAAAGTTGAGACCATGATTCATGATTGTAAGTATCCCACCAAAACGGCCCATTCACTTTTAGAGATCTTCCGACATACTATTTATGTCCCCGAGGAGATCGCTATGCGTAAAATCCGTTTCACCGAGCACCAGATCATCGCCGTACTGAAATCAGTCGAAGCTGGCAGGACCGTCAAAGATGTATGCCGCGAGGCCGCTATTTCCGAAGCCAGCTATTACAACTGGAAGGCGAAATATGGCGGGATGGAAGCCGCTGACATCAAAAAGATAAAAGATCTTGAAGACGAGAATCGTCGTCTGAAGCAGATGTTTGCCGATCTGAGTCTGGAATGCCGGGCGCTGAAAGACGTCATCGAAAAAAAGCTTTAAAACCAGCGATAAAGCGTGAGCTCGTCAGCTATCTGACCACGCAGTTTACGATGAGCATA